>JAZRVD010000204.1:0-2897 GCA_045598945.1 Bacteroidales bacterium
GGTCCATTACACATAGGTGGCGTGCGTACAGCACTATACAACTACCTCTTTGCCCGCCAAAACAGCGGCGAGATGATACTCCGCATAGAAGACACCGACCAGACACGCTTTGTGCCTGGTGCAGAGCAATATATCATAGAAGCCCTCGACTGGCTTGGCATAAAGTTTGACGAAGGCGTACATATAGGAGGATCCTACGGCCCCTACCGCCAGAGCGACCGCAAGCCTATGTATCGCGAATACGCCGAGAAACTCATCGCCGACGGCTGGGCATACTATGCCTTCGACAAGCCAGAAGCTCTCGAAGCCAAACGCAAAGAATATGAGCAAGAAAAGAAAACATTTCAATACGACTGCCGCACACGCGGCGAGATGGAGAACTCGCTAAGCCTGCCTGCCGACGAGGTAACACGCCGTCTGCAAAACGGCGACCAATACGTGGTACGCTTCAAGTTTCCTGCCAACACCGACATCACCGTTCACGACCTCATACGTGGCGAAGTAACGATGAACAGCAACCTCCTCGACGACAAGGTGCTATTCAAAAGCGACGGTATGCCAACCTACCACCTTGCCAACATCGTCGACGACCACACTATGGAGATAACACACGTTATCCGTGGAGAAGAATGGCTGCCATCAGCACCACTGCACGTCATGCTCTATCGTGCCTTTGGCTGGGAAGAGACCATGCCGCAGTTCGCCCACCTGCCACTACTGCTCAAGCCAGAAGGCAACGGCAAACTCAGCAAACGCGACGGCGACCGACTCGGATTCCCCGTCTTTCCTCTTGACTGGCACGACCCCAAAAGTGGCGAGTTGAGCAGCGGCTACCGCGAAAAAGGCTACCGTCCCGAAGCAGTGGTCAACATACTGGCGTTGCTGGGCTGGAATCCCGGCACCGAACAGGAGATACTGTCTATGGACGAGCTTATAGACCAATTCAACATAGCCCATATCAGCAAGAGCGGAGCAAAATTCAACGTAGAGAAAGCCAAATGGTTTAACCATGAATACATGCAAAAACTAAGCGACGAAGAAATTGCCGACCTCTTCGAGCCACAACTCAAAGAGCATGGCGTAAACGCCGACAAAAACTATGTGGTAAAAGTATGTGGCATGATGAAAGAGCGCATCAACTTTCCAAGTGAATTGTGGGAGACATGCAGCTATTTCTTCACAGCACCTACCGAATACGATGCCTCCGCCATCAAAAAACGTTGGAAGTCCGGCATGACAACACACATGGAAAAAGTCATAGAAATACTCAACACCATCCCCTTTGAATACGACTCCATACACAAGGCACTGCTCGACGAGTACATACTTGGCAACCAACTCAACATGGGGCAGGTGATGAACAGTCTACGTCTCGCTGTAGTAGGCAAGACGGTAGGTCCAGACATGATCACCCTTGTAATGACATTAGGCAAAGATGAGACCATAGCCCGCGTGCGACGTGCTATAGACACCATTGGCGAAGTAGAAGCATAACAATAAAAAAACAATATTATCATGGAAGAAAACACCGAAAATCAAAACATCAACGAAACTCAAATCATGGAGTCCACCGCATCAGACCAGCAATGCAACAACAAGCCACACTGCAACGGCACTCGTTGCCTTATAATCTGCAACATAGTGCTTTTCGTAGCATTGGCTGTACTCTATGCTCTCTTTTTCACCAAAATGTCCAAGAGCAAAGAGAATCCAGATGCCAAAGCTCCTGTTGTAGCTGAAAACGGGGCGCTAAAGATAGCCTACATCAACAGCGACACCCTCATGGCAAAATATCAATACGCCAAAGACCTCGAGGCAGAGATGATGGCATACAAGACCTCGAAGGAGAACAGCTACAAGCAGCAGATCACCCAATATGAGAACGACTACCAAAACTACCTGCAAAACGGCGACAAGATGACCCTAAGCCAACAGCAGGCAAAAGAGGCTGAACTAAAGCAACGGCTTGAAAAACTCCAGTCGCTCGAAGGCGAGCTAACCATGCAAATACAAGAAAAACTTGCCAAGGAAAACGAAAAGATGATTAACGCCATCTACGCCTTCATTCGCGAATACAACAATGCCAACCAGCAATTCGACATCATCCTCAGCAATTCATTCATCAACTCCCCAACACTCTACATCAATCCAGCTATGGACATCACCGATGAAATCGTAAAAGGGTTGAACGATGAATATGAAGAGGTAAAGAAAAACAAAGAGAAATAGTTTTATACCACATCAAACTACAAGCAGCAACACTCCATCATAAGTGTTGCTGCTATTTTTTTTTAGCAATCAACAAAAAAAATTGCATGTGTCAACAAAAAACTATATCTTTGCACAATACAAATACGCAACAATCCTAAAATCCGAAGCTTATGAAAACACTTCACATTTTTCGTTGCAACATCTGCGGCAACATCATCGTCAAACTCGTAGACAGCGGTGTTAAACCATTCTGTTGCGGCAAACAGATGGAAGAACTTGAGCCACACACAAGCGATGTAGGACTGGAGAAACACCTACCTGTTGTCAGACGCATCGATGCCAACACAGTAGAAGTTGCCGTAGGTAGCACTGTACACCCCATGCAACAAGAGCATCACATCGCATTCATCGCATTACAGCAAGGCGAGAAGATGCAAGTACAATGGCTTGAGCCAGGTCAAGAGCCCAAAGCCACCTTTACAGCCACAGCATCAGAAATATCAGTATATGAATACTGCAACATTCATGGTCTATGGCTCACCACAACAACACTATAAATTAAAGACATTCCATAAAACATACACCAGCCCGACAGGAAAAAACCTCATCGGGCTGGTATTGTTGTACTTATTCACATTGTTCAGCACATATCATACACCTTCTACCACCTGCCACTCGTCGATAGT
>JAZRVD010000205.1:0-15153 GCA_045598945.1 Bacteroidales bacterium
CAACAATATGAATATTACCGCAATAAGTTACTGACATTCAATAAAATAGGGGGGGGTATTAGGCAGGTAAAATTAGGAGAAATTTTTGAATTGCGAAATGGCTATACTCCTTCTAAAGCAAATGCAGACTTTTGGACTAACGGAACAATTCCCTGGTTTAGGATGGAAGATATACGTGCGAATGGGAGGATTCTAAAAGATTCTATTCAGCATATTACTCCATCTGCTATAAAAGGTAAGGGACCGTTTCCTGCCAATTCATTTATTTTAGCCACTACCGCTACAATAGGTGAACATGCTTTGTTGATTGCTGATTCGCTCGCAAATCAGCAATTTACAAACCTTGCGGTTCGTAAATCGCATCGAGATAAAGTGAATATAAAATATCTATTTTATTATATGTTCATTATAGATGAATGGTGTAAGAAGAATGTAAATTCATCAAATTTTGCATCTGTTGATATGAACAAGCTTAAAGAAGTGCTTATTCCTCTTCCCCCGCTTGAAGAGCAAGAGCGCATAGTCTCCATCCTTGACAAGTTTGAGGCTCTCACCACCGACTTGCAGAATGGCTTGCCGGCTGAGATTGAGGCTCGCCGGCAGCAATATGAGTATTATCGCAACAAATTATTAACTTTCAATCAAGCAGTATAATGGTAGGAATAAACGAACTGATATAAAGATATAACCGATCAGACTCAAGGCAACGAGCAAATATCATTGGCAGAAATTACACAAATAATTGCACAAGTAACTACACAAGTAAAAGAGCTGATAACCAGTATAAACAACGAAAGTTTAACGAAGGCTGAGATACTTGAATTACATAAGTTCAAACATAAGTCAAACAAGACCTTGTTGGAGCAATATTTTACTCCAGCCATGTCTTTAGGTTTGTTGACAATGGAATATCCAGACACACCACGCCATCCCCGTCAGAAATATAAACTCACGGAGAAAGGATTGGTAATACTTGAACTATTAAAGAAAATGTAAGTTTTGGAGCTGCAGCCGCTATAGCGAGACAGGCTGCAACGGCAGCAGAAGCATCCCCAACCAATAACAACGAAAAAATCGATAATAACGAAAAAATCGATAATAACGATAATAACGAAAGTAACGATAATAACGAAAAAATCGAAAACAACGAGAGTAAAAAATGACCTACAACATTCTCTCCGAAAACAACGCCAGCACCGTCGTGGCTCATTATGAGCGTCCTGTTATGGCCGAAGAAGAGGGCTATCAGACAGAAGCCGAGTTGGAACGCTCGTTTATCGAGCAACTCCAGCGTCAGGGTTATGAATATGCCATGATACACAGTGAGGATGAGCTCGTCAGCAACCTGCGTCTAAAGATAGAAGAGTTGAACGACTACCATTTCACCGACAGCGAGTGGGGCCGCTTCTTCAAAACAGAGATAGCCGCTGAGGGCAAGGGCATCGTCGACAAGACAAGAACTATACAGACCGACTTTATAAAGACCCTGAAGTGCGACAACGGCGAGGAGAAGAACATCTATCTGATAAAGAAAGACGACATTCATGCCAACCGTACGCAGGTCATCAACCAGTACGAGGTGAACAACGGCAGCCGTCCAAACCGCTACGATGTCAGCATACTTGTTAACGGCCTGCCACTGGTACACATTGAGTTGAAGAAGCGCGGCGTAAGCGTCAAAGAGGCTTTCAACCAGATAAACCGTTATGGCAGAGAGTCTTTCTGGGCTGGCAACGGATTGTTTGAATATGTGCAGATTTTTGTGGTGAGCAACGGCACACAGACAAAGTACTACAGCAATACAACAAGAGATAGCCACATCAATGAGATGAACAGGTGTGGCAGCAAGAACAGGCCTAAGACAAGCAACTCGTTTGAGTTCACCAGCTTCTGGACCGATGCCGGCAACCAGGTGCTCAACGACCTTGTCGACTTCACCGCCACGTTCTTTTCTCGCCATACCTTGCTCAGCGTACTCACTCGCTTCTGTGTGCTGACAGAGCAGGATTTGCTGCTGGTGATGCGCCCCTATCAGATAGCCGCCGCCGAAGCTCTCCTAAACCAGATAGAACGTGCTCACAACATGAGGAAGCAAGGCACTATAGACGCTTGCGGATATGTATGGCACACCACTGGCTCGGGCAAGACACTCACCTCCTTCAAGGCCGCTCAGCTGGCCATGCGATACGACTTTGTCGACAAGGTGGTGTTTGTGGTCGACCGCAAAGACCTCGACTATCAGACCATGAAGGAGTACGACCGTTTTCAGAAAGGCGCCGCCAACGGCAACAAGTCTACAAAGATACTTGAAAGTCAGCTGAAAGACCCCCAGTGCAAGATTGTCGTTACCACTATCCAGAAGCTCACTACGTTGATAAAGCATTTCCCAACGCACGACATCTATGACAAGAATGTGGTGCTGGTCTTCGATGAGTGTCATCGTTCGCAGTTTGGCGAGATGCACGCCGCTATTGTCAAGAAGTTCAAAAAATACTATATCTTTGGCTTTACTGGCACGCCCATCTTTGCCGAGAATGTTTCTGGCGGACGTGGCAACCTTAAAACAACCGACGAGGTCTTTGGCAGAAGGCTGCACACCTATACCATCGTCGATGCTATCCGCGACCACAACGTGCTGCCGTTCCGTGTAACATACGTCAGCACCATGAAGAGCAAGAAGAACATAGAAAACGCTATGGTCTGGGATATAGAGCGAGAAAAGGCTCTGATGTCGCATCAACGTATAAGCAATGTCGTAGGCTATGTCCTGGAGCATTACGTACAGCAGACAAAGCAGGCAAGCCGCTACAGTTTCAACAGGTTGATAGATGTGGCTGATGTGGTGAAGCACTACGAGGACAAGGACTATGATGAGGTTAGAAAGAAAGCCAGTCTGGGTGGGTTCAACTCAATGCTTGCCGTGCAGAGCATAGAGGCGGCGATGCTCTATTACGATGAGTTTCAGAAGCAGATAGCGCTCTTGCCGGAAAACAGGAGGCTGAAGGTTGCCACAATCTTCTCTTACGGCGTAAATGACGAAACTGGCGGAGAAATAGACGACGAGGATTCGGATAGCACTAAAGACATGGATGCGAGCAGCCGCGACTTCTTGGAACGTGCCATCAGGGACTACAACAAGATGTTCTCGACCAACTACGACACGTCAAGCGACAAGTTCCCCAACTATTATAAAGATGTCTCTCTACGCATGAAAAACAGAGAGATAGACATTCTTATTGTTGTAAACATGTTCTTGACAGGTTTCGATGCCACAACGCTCAACACTCTGTGGGTAGACAAGAATTTGCGCTATCATGGTCTGATACAGTCTTTCAGCCGCACCAACCGTATTTTGAACTCTGTGAAGAATGCCGGAAACATAGTATGCTTTCGCAATCTTGAAGAGCAGACCAACAAGGCTCTGTCGCTCTTTGGCGATGCCAATGCCAAGAGTACGGCTATACTTCGCCCTTTTGAGGACTATTTCCACGGCTATGACGACGAGAAGGGCAGATATGTCAAGGGCTATGCCGATTTTGTGGAGGAGTTGAAGGCTCTCGTTGCTCCGGGCGTTTTCCCTGTAGGAGAACAGAATGAGCGAGACTTCATCAAGTTGTTTGGCACTCTTCTCCGTTTTATCAACCTTTTGAGCTGCTTCGACCAGTTTGCTGAGCTCAATCCGCTTTCTGCAAGGGATATCCAGGACTATACAAGCGTTTACATTGACTTGCACGATAAATACCGTGCTCGCACCAATGGCGACAAGGCCAATGTAAACGAGGATATTGAGTTTGAAATGGAACTCGTCAAACAGGTGGAGGTCTCTATCGACTACATACTCTATCTTGTCAAGCAGTACCACGACAGCCATTGCCAGGACAATGAGATTCATGTCAATATTGTCAGGTCGATTGAGTCGAGCACCGACTTGCGAGACAAGAAGGAACTCGTGGAACGCTTTATAGAAAGTATGACAGCCGCCGACGATATCTATGATGAGTGGCTGACATATATCAATGAGCAGAAGAAGGTGGAGTTTGCCCAGCTTGTAGCAGAAGAGCATCTGAAGGAAGACAAGGCAATAGAGTTTATAGAGATGGCGTTTGCTCGTGGCTACGTCCCAGAAGGCGGGCTGGAGCTAAACAGCGTCATGCCACCTATCAATCCTTTCGACCCTGACGCCAACCGACAAGGCAAGGTGGAGCATGTCGTAGACAGGCTGAAGGCTTTCTTTGCCAAGTACTATGGATTTGCCAACGGCAAGTTTGTCGAGTAGGGAACTGTGCAATACCGTTGCTTAAAATTCGTCGACAACGGTGTCTACCCTGTATATCTTGTCGCCGCGGTGCACTGGCTCGCTGGTCTTGAAGGTGAACACTTCGCCTTGATGTAGCACGGTGGCGGTGCCTTTGTCGGTATGTGGGGCTTGCAATGTGGCGGTGTATACGCCTGTTGTGGAGCCGGTAATCATTATCTTGTCGCCTTCGTGCAGCTCTTGGTCGGTCTGTATGTGGGTTTCGGCGACGCTTATTTTGTTGAAATAGTTGGTTACCAAGCCCAGAAACACTTTGTTTTCGGTGGCTTGACTGCCGTAGCGCTCGCTCCACTCTCCCATAGTGCGGCCAAGGTAGTAGCCGTCCCAGAATCCGCGGTTGAACACCGTGCGCAGACGCTCGGTCCATGCCGCTATCTTCTCAGGTGTATACGTCCCTTCGGCAACAGCGTCGACGGCTTCTCTGTAGCACTCTGTTACGATGCGCACATAGTCGGCGCTTCTGCCGCGTCCTTCTATCTTTAGCACGCATACTCCTGCTTTTACTATCTTGTCTACAAAGCCTATGGTGCAGAGGTCTTTAGGACTCATGATGTATTTGCCGCTTACAAGCAGCTCGTTGTTGCTCTCCACGTCGCGCACCAGGTATTCGCGGCGGCACAGCTGCAGGCAGGCTCCGCGGTTGGCGCTATAGTTGTAGTGGACGAGGCTGAGGTAGCATTTGCTGCTTATAGACATGCAGAGTGCGCCGTGGGCGAAGATCTCTACGCCTAACAGCTCACCTTTGGGACCGCGTATGTCGTTGTCGAGGATATATTGCGTTATCTCTGCCACCTGGCTTAGTGGCAGCTCGCGCGCTGTTACTATCACGTCGGCAAACTGTGCGTAGAAGCGTACAGCCTCGATGTTGCTGATGTTGCACTGTGTGCTGATATGTCCCTCTACGCCTTGCCTGTGGGCGTAGGTGATGACGGCGAGGTCGGAGGCTATGATGGCGCTGATGCCTGCCTCTTTGGCGGCTTGCACCATGGCGTGCATCTCCTCTATCTCGTTGTTGTAGATGATGGTGTTGAGGGTGAGGTAGCTGCGTACACCGTGCTGGCGTGCTATGTCGGCTATCTTGGCGAGGTCTTCGAGGTTGAAGTTGGCTGCCGAACGGCTGCGCATATTCAGGTTGCCTACACCGAAGTATATGGCGTTGGCACCTCCTTGTATGGCGGCTTGCAAGCTCTCATACGAGCCTACAGGCGCCATTACCTCTATCTTTGTTGTGGGGTTGCTTGTCATGATGTGCGTGGGGTAGCTAATGGGGCTATTGCTTGTTTCTATGTGGCAGCGAGGGCAGCTCTATCTGGCGCAGGGTGCTGATGAAGCCGTTTTGTGCCGGTGCCTCGTGGCCGAAGATCTCGTCGATGATGCTTTTGTATTTCTCGTTGAGGATGGCGCGCTTCAGCTTCAAGGTTGGCGACAGAAGTCCCGATGCGGTTGTCCACTCTTCGCTTACCAAGCGTATGGCCTTGATCTGCTCGTGAGCGGCAAATTCGGGATTGTATTGGTCCACTATCTCTTTTAGCTTTGCCTTCACTTCGGGCAGCGTTATCAGGTCGGCATTGTCGCGATAGTGCATCTTGTGCTTCAACGCCCAGTAGTGCAGCGTGTTGAAGTTGGGCGAGATGATGGCGGCGGCAAATTTTTCGTTGGCGCCTATCACCATCACCTGTTCTATGTATTCGCTCTCGCGCAGCTTGTTCTCTATAACCTGTGGCGCCACATATTTGCCTGCCGACAGTTTGAAGATGTCTTTCTTGCGGTCGGTTATGCGCAGGTATTTGCCACCTACCATTTCGCCAATGTCGCCAGTGTGGAACCATCCCTGGTCGTCGATAACCTCTTTGGTGGCTTGTGGGTCTTTGTAGTAGCCCATCATCACATGCGGACCGCGTGTCAGTATCTCGCCGTCGTCGGCTATCTGCATCTCTGTGCCGCTTAGCACAGGACCTACTGTGCCGAGGCGCACCATGTTGTCGTGAGGGTTGTTGACGGCTATCACCGGCGATGTCTCGCTCAGTCCGTAGCCTTCGTAGATGTGTATGCCTGCCGCCGCAAAGAGGCGCACGGTGCGTGTCTGTATGCTGCTGCCGCCGCATATCACCGTGAGGCGCTTGCCACCAAAGCGCTCGCGCCATTGGCTGTACACCAGCTTGTCGAAGATGCGCTGCTTGATCTGAAACCATAGCGACATCTTCTTGTACAGTGTATCGTCGTAGCGCTGACCATGGCTAAAGGCATGCTTGTATATCTTTTTCTTTATGCTGCTGAGGTCTTTGCCCGCCGCAAAGAGCTTGTCGTACATCATCTCCAGCACGCGTGGCACTGCACTGAAGCCGTCGGCGTGCAGCTCTGCCATGTTCTGCATTATAGTGCCCATGCTCTCGGCGTAGTAGATGCTGATGCCGAGATATTGAAAGTGGTAGTTCATGCTGCGCTCAAAGGCATGGTTGAGGGGCAGGAACGACAGTATGCGGCATGTGCTGTCCATGATGTCCACTTTGCTGTGCGCTATGAAGTTGCTGCACAGGTTCTGGTGCGACAGCATCACGCCTTTGGGGTCGCCTGTTGTGCCAGAAGTGTATATCAGCGTAGCCCAGTCTTCGGGCTTTATGTTTTTCTTGTTCTCGTCGATGACAGGGCACCATTGGGTGCTTGACCGTATGCCTGCCTGCAGTATCTCTTCTACCTGTGGATGTCCGTCGATAGGCACTAAGGTGTATATCAGTGGCTTATGCTCTATGCGGTCGAGGGCGGGCTGTATGCGTCGTAGCAGCACCTTGTTGTTTACCAGTATGGCTTTGGCCTCGCTGTGGGTGAAGATGTGGTGGTAGTTGTCGGCCGACAGGGTGGGGTATACCGGCACGTGTATCATGCCGCACAATGCCAATGCCATATCTACAAAGTTCCATTCAGGACAGTTGGGCGACAGCGTTACCACTTTGTCGCCGGGCTTGAAGCCCATCTCGTAAAAGCCGTAGGCGAGATAGTGGGAGTATTTGTAGTAGTCGTGCGATGAGAAGCGTATCCATTTGCCTTCACTCTTGCTGCATAGTATGTCGTCCTTTTGGTAGTTGTCTAATAGATGGTCCAAGAGGTCGAAAGTGCGTGTTACCATATATTAAATTTTGTTTTTTTCTTGGTTTAGATTGGTTTTATACACCTCTTTGTCGTGGCGGATAGCAAGGGTTGGTGTAGTATGCTTCTTTAGTTTGTATGCATTATTGCATTGTATTTTGACAAAAAGTAGTATTTTTGCATTTTGCAAAAGTACAATTTTTTGTTGAAATATCAATAATAGGTTATGAATATAGTAATTGGTGGCGACGGCCAAGTGGCTCTGCACGTTGCAAAATGGCTTATCAACCAGGGGCATAGTATTACCGTCATAGGCTCTCGCAGCGAGGTTCTCAAAACTTTTTCTACAGAGAATGATGTCATGCCCGTGGTGGGTGATATTACCAACCCATCGGTGCTGAAGGAGGCTAATGTGGGAGATTGCGACCTCTATGTGGCTGTGCTCCACGAAGAGTCTGCCAATCTCCTCAGCTGTATGATGGCAAAAAAGCTTAAAGCCAAGCATACAGTGGCACGCGTTATCAATACCGACCTCCTTGAAGGTGAGAATAGGGATAACTTAGTCTCGCTTGGCGTCGACGAGCTCTTCTGTCCTGAGCGTATAGCCGCCAAGGAGATAGTGAATATGCTTGACCATTTCGGCACCGCCGAATATTTCGCCCTTGGCGGCGGACTGCTGGGCATGTATCTCGTCAAGCTGGAAGAGAATGCCCCCGTTGTGGGACATAGCGTCTCCGACCTCGTTCAGATTTACAAGTCGCTCGAGGTGCGTATTGTTGCTGTTGGTCGCAACGGCTCTACGCAGATACCGCATTCCGATTTTGTGTCCCGTGCTGGCGACCTGGCCTATATGGTTAGCCGTCACAAGCAGATAGACAGGGTGATGAAAGCTGCTGGCAAAACGGTTAGAAAGGTCAATAGCGTCATGATTGCCGGCGGCGGACGTATAGCCAGGCTCGTAGCCCATGAGCTGGAGGACAACAATGTTGTTAAGATTGTCGAGATAGACCACAAGCGTTGTGAACAGCTTAACAACGAGATGAAAAACACCACTACTATTATATGTGGCGATGCCGCCGACCTCGACCTTATGAAAAGGGAGGGTCTCGACAAGGTCGATGCCTTCATAGCTCTCTCTAATAGCACCGAGGTGAATATCATGAGTGCGCTGCAAGCCAACTCGCTGCAGGCCAGATTAAACCGTAGCCCTATAACTATTGCACTGGTTGAGAAGACCGGTTTTGTCAACCTTTCTCAAAATATTGGCATAGAGGCTATTGTCAACAAGAAGGCTATCACTGCGTCGTATATCGCTCACCTTATTGTAAAAGGCGAAGGGGTGAGGGTCAAGTCGCTCATAGGCACTGAGGCGGAGCTGATTGAGATTGTCGTCGCCGAAGGCTCTGTTGCAACGCAAAAGCCGCTCGGCGAGTTGAATATGCCAAAAAACTCTACTGTTGGCGGTATCATTCGTGGCAACTCGGCCATAATGCCTACGCGCGATGTTGTCTTTGAAGAGGGCGACCATGTGGTTATCTTCGCCTTCCCCGGCACAATAAACGATGCGGTAAAGCTCTTCAACAAAAAGAACTAAATTATTGTCTCTACACATGGATGAAAGCGAAGTGTTGAATGGTTGGCAGAACTATTTGCTCGCCGACAGCTTGTGGAACAGGTCGTATAAGCAGGATGTTTCCCCGTTATGCCCTTTGATGAGCTTTCTGCTTTTCACGGTGTCTGCGTTCATGTTCCTGTGTCTGATACTGGCTGTAGTCAATGGCGAGAGTGCGTGGCTCGCTTTCCTGCTTAGCAGTGCCATCACCTTCTCTGTGGCGCTGGCGCTCTACAAGCTGCCTATGCGTCGTTTCCGGTCGTCGTTGTCGTTCAAACAGCATCCTCGCAAGTTCTCTTATCTCATTACAGACGCACAGAGCTATATCCTCACCACGCTGGTGTGGCTTGTGGTGCCGCTCTTTGGCTCGCTGCCGTTTTGGATATCCGGTCATGCAGGCTCTTTCGTCAATGCGCTCTTCGAGTCGGTAAGCGGCTTCACCACTACGGGCTGTAGCGTGCTTATGCCTGAAAGCCTACCTTCTTCGCTGCTGCTGTGGCGCAGTATCACTCAGTGGCTTGGCGGTCTGGGACTGATAATGCTGCTGGTGTTGCTTGTGCCTGGATTGAGCGGCACGGCACAGCTGCTCTACGATGCCGAGTTCTCTGGCACTATGCAGAAGAAACTCTCTCCTCGTCTGCGGCAAACGGTCCTTAAACTCTATCTTAGCTATTTTATCCTTACGCTGATCACCTTCGTGGTCTTCTGGATTATCGACCAAAAGCCTTTGCAGTCGCTGTGCCTGTCTATGAGTGTGGTGTCTACGGGCGGATTTATGCCTTACAACGATGGCTTGACCTCTTGTGGCAATGTAACTTTGTTGCTTGTTACGGTATTCATGCTCTTTGGCGGCATGAATGTAGCGCTGCTTTACAATGCTGGTCGTATGCATTGGCACCGTCTGCGTCATAGCGATGAGTGGCGCTGGTATATGAGGATTTTTGTCGTAGGCGTGGTCATTTTGTTCGCTTTTGGCATCTCTCGCAACGACTCTATGTACAGGGCTATTTGTGGCTCGGTGTTTGCTATGGCGTCGGCGGTGTCTACTTGTGGCTTTTATATCCTCGATGGTTCGACGCCTCATCTTGGAGCATCCTTCCTACTGCTCATGCTTCTCTTTGTCGGTGCATGCTCGGGCTCTACCGGCGGCGGTCTGAAGATCAAGCGCCTGCTTATCGTTGTCAAGTATATCCGCAACTATTTCATACGCATGCACCATCCGCAGGCTGTTTTTGGCGTCAAGGTCGACGGACAGGCTATCTCCGACGAGTATATCAACAAGGTCTTTGCCTTCCTCTTCCTCTATTTCGCGTTTATCCTTTTGGGTGTCGTAACATTGCTGCTATGCGGTCATTCGCTGCCGGAAGGCATAGTGCTTTCTGCTTCGGCTATTGCCAATGCAGGGCCCTCGGCAGGTGTAGATATTCTTGGTTATCCTTATCCCTTTCTCTCGCTTAGCATACCGGCCAAGACGGTGATGATGCTACTTATGGTAGCAGGACGTATTGAGATTTTCGCCCTGGTGGCTGCTGTGGGAGGCCTCTTCAAATACAAATGATTAGCAATTTATTCAAATTTCGTCAGCCCTCGTTTACAGGCATTTTAGGCTTCGGCGCTCTGGTTGTCGCCGCCACTATGCTTTGCTGTATGGTGATAGCTCTTTTTACATCCGACGGCATGGCGCTGACGTTTTTGCAGTCTTCGTTTTTTGTCGCTGTCGTAGGACTGTTCCTCTCGTCTATCAACCGCGGCATGTACAAGGACCTCTCGCAGCGTCAGCGTTTCGCCATGGTAACGTTCTTGTGGATATGGATTGCTCTGCTCGGCACGTTGCCGTATCTCCTCTCAGGCGTGCTGACTAATGTCATGGATGCTTTTTTCGAGTCTATGAGTGGCTTCACCACTACGGGCGTTACCGTTATCGACGATGTTCGGCGCCTCGCTCCCTCTATGATGTTTTGGCATAGCGCCACACAGTGGCTCGGCGGTCTGTTTATTGTCTTGGTGGTATTCTCTATCGCTCCCCATCTGGGGCTCAACAACCATTCGCTGTACACTGCCGAAACGGCTTTCGACGACACGGTGGGCCGCGTGGCTGGCACCAACGACATGATGATTCGTCGCATCACGGCTGTCTATGTGTGCCTCAGCATCTTCTTCGCTTTTCTTCTCAAGCGCTCCGGTTTGCCGCTGCTGTCCTCCGTCAATCTTGTTATGGTCTCTTTCTCTACGGGCGGGTTTTCTACTATGGTCGATATAATGTCGCTTACCGGCTATCAGCAAACTCTGGTGTCTATTGCCATGATGGCGGGCGGTGTCAACATGACGGTGCTGTATCTCTTTTTCACCTTCCGTTGGAACAAGATGGAGGGACGTCGCGAGCAGGTGTTTTGCTATCTCATGATTTTCCTCGGTCTGTGGCTTTTGCTGTGGCTCTGCGGTGTCTCGCACGACTCCTCGTTGCTGTCGTCGTTTGTGCAGTCGGCTGCGGTGGTCTCTACCACAGGGCTTGTCTCGCCGGCTTTGCCGCAATGGTCCTCGGTGATGCTTTTTGTCATCGTGCTGTTCTCCTTGGTGGGCGGCATGGCAGGCTCTGCTGCCGGTGGCCTTAAGGTTATGCGTATGATGGTGCTCTTCCGCAATGTCAAGCAGATCCTTTTCAAACGACGCCACCCCAACGCCGTTACTCCGGTACGTCTCAACAATCGTGCTGTCAGCCATTCGGTTATCAATAATGTCATGGTGCTGTTTTCGGTCTATGTGCTTATGCTTATTGTTGGCGTGTTTCTGCTTATACTTTGTGGCTGTGGCGCTTCTGATTCGGTAGGCGCTATTGCTGGCTGTCTTAGCACTTACGGACACGCCATGTCGGTCAACGATTTTATCGCCATGCCTGTCTCGGCAAAGGCCATCTCTTGCCTTTATATGCTTTTCGGTCGTCTTGAATGTCTCGTTGTGCTGGCGGTCCTGTTGTAATTATTTTCTCTTCTTTGGATATTATTCAGTAGGTATCATTTTTTTTTCTTAACTTTGCCAAAATATTTTTTTGGCTTATGAGTAAGGAAATTCAGAGCCCATCTGTTTCTGTATCAAATAATAATGTTATTTGCCTGCAGGATGTTTCTATTAGCAACGACACTGGTTGTTTGCTTAAGAATGTATCTTTGCAGATTGATAAGGGCGAGTTTGTATATCTTATTGGACGCAGTGGCACGGGCAAGACGTCGCTGCTTCGCTCCCTCTATGGCGATTATCCTATCGACGAGGGACAGGCTACAGTATGTGGCTTCGACCTTATCAACCTTACTCGTCGCCAGGTGCCTATGCTTCGCCGCAAGCTTGGTATCGTATTCCAAAATTTCCGACTTCTTCACGACCGCGATGTGGCTGAAAACCTTAGGTTTGTGCTTAGAGCCACCGGCTGGAACAAGAAGAAGCTTATCGACGAACAGATAGAGCGGGTGCTTGAATCGGTGGGCTTGGCAGACAAGGCCAACCGTATGCCTCATCAGCTTAGCGACGGCGAGCAGCAGCGAGTAGGCGTGGCACGCGCACTTATCAACAACCCCGACCTTATCCTCGCCGACGAGCCTACAGGCAACCTCGACCCTATCACCTCTTCGCAGGTTATGACGCTGCTCACCGACATCAACCGCAACGATGGACGCACTATCTTGGTCGTCTCTCACGACTTTATGATGATTGACAAGTTCCCTGCTCGTGTTATCGAAAGCAAAAACGGCACGGTCAGCTAAATAATTCTTTTTGTATTAACCTTAATCTTTTTCATAATGAAATTAATAATGAAACGCGTTTTCCTTCTATTGCTTGTTTTACTTGTTGTTGCTCCTGTGTCTGTCTCTGCACAGGGCAAGAAAAAGAAAGGCAAAAAAGAGGTCTCTCCTTATATTGAGGGTAGAAAAAAAGTCCGTATGACCGACTTCGATGCTGTGTGGAAGTTTACCGTCTTTAGCCCCAAGAACCCCAAAAACTACTTCTGCAATTTCGACTATACCTCTTTCATCGACATCGTTGCTCAAAAGAAACCAGAGTGGGGCGAGTTCACCCCAGTGTATAACTATCTCTCTGCCAACAAGAGCGCCACGATGACGGTTATAGCCATCTTTGCCGTCAATCCCAATATCGACGACGAGGTCAAGCGCAACACTCTCGCCGCTTGTGCTGCAGACGAGGCTATCGCTTCTCTCAAGGCCTACGAGAATTGGGCTGTGCAGGCTGAGATGAAAAACAAGATTGTCTACCAGGTTGCTCAGGTCGACTACCGCTATTGGAAAGGTATGGCTTATTTCTCCGAGCCACAGCCTACCGACGACGTGATACATGTAGGTCTGCTCATGGCTATGAAAAACAAAAAGGTAGACATGTTCCCCGATGCCACTGCCGGTGCACCTAAGTTCAACGACATCAAGTTCTTCCCCAACGATGCCACTATCGTCGAGTCGTACACCCCTCTCATCGACTCTATAGCCTCGTGCCTTCAAAACAACGAGAAGTACGAGCTGCTGCTTACCGGCTATAGCGACAATGTGGGTACGCAGATGTACAACAAGCAACTCTCGCGTCAGCGCGCCATGGAGATAAAGAAGATGCTCGTCCTGCGCGGTATTCTGGAATATCGTATCGAGATCGTCGCACGTGGCGAGCTCGACCCAATAGGCGACAACAACACTTACGAAGGTCGTATCAGCAACAACCGTGTGAGTATCAAGATTCAATAGCTTTATTCCCTTATGTCCGTCAACAAGGCCATATATCGTCAGCTTTGTTTGCAACATGCAGACCAGATACCGCTCTTCTTGCAAGACTGGTGGCTTGATGTTGTATGTGCCGGCAAGTGTTGGGATGTCGTCATAGCACGCAAGGGCGACACTGTACTGGGCGCGCTGCCGTATCTCGTTGGCAGCAAGTGCGGCATAAGATACGTTATCCAGCCGCAGCTTACACAGTTCAACGGTCCGTGGTTCAACTACGATGCCGTCGGCCTCTCCCTGTCCGACACGGGCGCTAAATATCGCCAGCGTCTCTACTTCGAGGCAGAAGTGGTTCAAGAGCTTGTGACTCAGCTCAACAAGCTTCGCCTATCCATCTTTGTGCAGTGTTTCGCTCCTCATGTCTCCAACTGGGCTCCATTCTCTCACCTTGGCTTCTCGCAAACTACACGCTACACCTATCGCTTGTGCAACATCTCCGACACGCAGGCTGTCTGGGATGCGTTCTCGCGTAAAAATCGTAAGAAATATATCTTGCGTCTCGCCCCCGACTACTCTATCGACACCAACATCTCTGTTGAAGAGTTCGCCGCCTTGCATCGTTCTTTCTATACCTCTCGCGATGGCAAGGATATTGTCCCGTACAATATTATGACAAATCTTATGAAGGAGGCTTTGCGTCGTGGCAAGGCGTTGCTCTTTGCCTTGCGCAACAGGCAGGGCGTGCTTCATTCCGCGCTCTTTGTCCCTTTTCATGCTGGTGTAGCTTACTATCTTTTGTCTGCCAATTCTGTTGATGCTCCCGTCAAAGGTATCAGCGAGCTTATTATATGGCTTGCCTTGCCGTATATCGCCAAGCATGCTCATACCTTCGACTTCGAGGGCAGCATGCAGCCCGGCATCGAAAGTTTCTATCGCTCTTTTGGCGCTGTGCAGGTGCCTTATCATCAGGTGTCACGTTTCGCCAACCCTATGGTAGAGTTCTTGTGGCATCGTTTTGTGGCTCGTTGAATAAATATATGTTATATTTGAATAAATACATCTTATATAATGAAAAAGCTTCTTTTAATTGCATTGTTTGCACTCTTTAGCGTTAATGCTATTCTTGCTCAGGCACCTCCCAAGATTCGCTATCAGATGGTTGTCCGCGACGACCAGGGCAACCTCGTTACAAGCCGTCTGGTACATGTCAAGTATACTATCTTCCGCCAAAGTGTCAACGGCGAGATGGTCTATTCCGAACATAGCAGCGCCGTTACCGATCGTATGGGCTGGATGACATCCGACATCGGCGAAGGCGTTGTGCTCTTTGGCACATTGCTCGGCATCGACTGGAGCGACGGTCCTCTTATGCTCAAGTGCGATGTCGACCCCAAGGGTGGCAACAACTACACCGTCAGTGCTGTTCAGCA
>JAZRVD010000206.1:0-4098 GCA_045598945.1 Bacteroidales bacterium
CGCCGTCCGCACCGCCGACACCAACGTGTGCGAGCAGCAGACGCAGCAGTACCTGACAGCCTACGGCAGCAGCCGAGAGAACGGCTGGCCCGCCTATTGCTACCCGTTGGGTTGGAATTACCACAACAGCTACACGCAGGAGATATACCGTGCCTACGAAATAGCTCACCAGCCGGGCAAGATAGGCACCATAGCCTACAACTACCATTGGGGCTACAACACCATACGCCCCATGACGATATACATGGGCAACACCGATTGGGAGAACCTGAACCGCAGCGAGCTCTACGTGCCGCTGACCTCGATGACCAAGGTGTTTGAGTCGGGCGATTATTTCGAGTGGAAACGCAACGACCTCGGCAACGGAACTACCGAAGAGTGGTGCGACATCCAGCTCGACACCCCGTTCGAATATACGGGCGGAAATATCGTCATAGCCATCGTGTCGAACTACAACGGCAACTACAGCTACGTCGATGGCAACTGCCGTGCTTTCTACACCTCGACCAACGACTATTTGAGCCGCCGCTACGACAATAGCGACAACACCTACAAGATTCAATTCGACGACCAAGGTGTGGCGTATTATGGTCCTAACCAGATACAGAGTGGCAATACCGCCGTTGAGACCTATCGTTCCAACATCCGCTTCCATTTCTGCCACACCATCGACGCCTGTCCGCAGGTTGACGAGCTGGCAGCCACGCTTACGGGCGAAGGCAGCCGCACTGCCGACATCACATGGAAGGATGCCGACACCGTCGACTACTTCGGCGGCTACGATGTGCAGGTGGTGCGCTGCGATGTTGCCGACGGCAACTGGACTCCCGTCGAGCAGTTCAGCCGCGACACCGTGATGGCTGCCGACGGCATGGGCGGCAACATAGGCAACAGCGGAGTGGCAGGCACTGCCACGTTTGTCGCCGCCACACGCACCAAGGCCCTTGCGGGTCTGCACCCCAACACCGCCTACCGCGTGTATGTTCGCACGCTCTGCCCGGGCGACCCCATGGCGGAACGCAGCACTTGGGACAGTGTCGATTTCCGTACCAACCCGTCGTGCAAGCCCGTCAGCGACATTTTGGTAACACCTACGGGTAAGAGTACCGCCAACTTGGCGTGGACTCGCGGCAGCACCGACCAGAACGACAATTTTGTGGTGCAGATATATGATGCTCCGCAAGATACAGACAATATTATCTATAACGACCCATTGGCTGTGTATCACGCCCATGGCATTGCCACCAACCAGCACGGTGCTACCGGTCTGGAGTGTGGCAAGGCCTACTATGCCTATATTACCAATATTTGCAGCGAGGGCGATACAGCTCCATGGCGCGGCTATGTGATGCAGAACTCGGTAGAACGCAATGCGGGCTCTAAATTTGTGATGCCAGATTGCTGCACCCAGCCTGTGGGTCTCAGCGTGGTAGAAATTGGTGCCGAGGAGGCCATTCTGGCTTGGAACCGCGGCGTGTATGGCGACGAGTCGGCATGGCGCATCACCTACGTCTATGGCGAGGTGGGCGACAGCCAGGACAACGTGCTGACCAAGGTGGTCCGCAACCTCAGCCCGATGATCGACACTGTGCGCAACCTCAAACCCACGCAGAACTACCGCTTCTACGTGCAGGCTCTCGACGAGGAGCGCGGATGCCTGAGCCGTATGAGTCAGGGTGCCACCGCAGGTACCAGCGACACCACCGCCTACTTCACCTCGTTCCGTATCAACGACCCCAACCAGCAGGTAGGCGACGCCGTTATAGACCAGATAAATCGCATCGTTACCTTGCAGGTGAACAACGGTACCGACCGCAGTAACATGCGTGCCGAGTTTACGTATGGCGGTCGCAATGTTACCAGCACCGTCAGCAATGTGCGGCAGACCTCTAACAGCAGCCGCAACAATTATAACGACACAGTAAAGTATCGTCTCTATGCTGAAGACCAAGACTACTTCTACGATTGGAAGGTGGTGGTGCGCTACAACGAGTGCCAGCAGCCCAACGATTTCTATACCGATGTCTTTGGCAGCCGTACGCTCGATGTGCATTGGCTCCAGCCCGACACCGCCTACGCGCTCAATAGCAGCAGCCAGCGCATCAGCGCCCGCCGCAATGGTCAGTTGCTCAGCAACAACGGCGACCCGTACAACTTCGAACTGGTGATCTACACCACCACTCTGAGCAATGCCGACCTCAACAAGATTGCCAACGGCACCGCTACCGGCTTGCTGCAGAGCGCTATATATATCAGCGACATTCACGATACCAAATATCATATCACGGGTCTGACGCCCAACACTCAGTACTATATCTATGTGCGCCGCACATGCAGTCCCAACTCGGCACAGACCGGCCAGTTTGAGAGCTGGTATCGCTACGGTGCATGGAATCGCAGCGATCCGAAGACCTCGGCACAAAGCCAGTGCGACAGCATTGCCACCATCGTCATGCAGCCCGTGGGCGACGGTACCAGAACATTCGATATAGACTGGACCACCTTCCGCCCAGCCGAGTTTGGCATTAGCGGCTACAGCATCGTGCTGACGCGCGAGAGCAACGTCCGTTACCCGTTTGAGAAAACACCGAGCCGCTCAATGAGTGCAGGCACTTACGCTATAGCCAACCAGACAGCCAATACGTTGAGCCTCGATACGTTGCAGCCCGACACCAAGTATCATCTCTATTTGCGTCCGCAGTGTAGCGAAGATGGCTACGACTTCTACGGCAACTGGCGCGACACCACCTTCACCACTTACGCCTCGTGCCGTATTGCTGAAGATGTTGTTTTTGAGCCGGCTACGCTATCTACAGGTCGACTTACATGGCGTAACAGCCGCATGGAGCAGGGCAACGATTGGAACTATGTGGTTAGCGCCACTCAGTACGACGTTGCCGACAACGCCACGTTGTCTGCCATGGCTACAGCCGTAGCCGACGACACCACTGCTATGCTGACTGGTCTAACGTGTGGCACAAGCTATTATCTTTATATCCAGCATCAGTGCGTTGGCGAGCAGAGCCGTTGGCTCGAAGTGCCGCTGCAGCCTATCAGCTGTTGTCCTGCACCAGAAGCGTTGAGGGTAGACAGTATCAACAACACCAATATTGTTGTCAGCTGGTTGCCAAGCAGCATACTCTCTGATGCCGAGGCTGCAGGCTTGCAGTACAAGGTGGAGGTGCGCTACGATGGCACACAGGCAAAGGCGCAGGATTACTATAGCACCATGAATGAGGTTGACAGCGTACATGTGGTGAGAAACATTATTGTCAGCCAGTCGCAGATAACCAGTACTGCCGATGGCAAGCTGTCGTATAGGGTTGGCAATCTCGCCCCCTGTCTCGACTACACGTTGCGTCTCTATGCCGTGTGTGGCGAAGGCGACACCAGCATAGCTGCCACTGCAAGCGAAGGTGGCAAGCGTTGTGTGGCTTTCGCTACGTCACTGCCTTATTTCGCCGACTTTGAGAATGAGTTTGAACGTGCCGCATGGCAGCTGCCGCGCTATACGCACACCAACGGCACCAATGGCGACAACAACAACAAGTGGTACATCAGCCGCTATGCCGATGCCGGCATACCGACCAACAATGACTTGGCCGATACCGGCTATGTGTTGCATGTGGCCAACGATGCTGCGGCCTACGCCGCCAATGCCCGTAGAGCTACCAATAACGACTATACCTATACAGCCAACTACATATTTGCCTATCGTCGCCTGAACCTCACCAAGGGTTTCTATACCTACCATTACGATTGGCGAGTGAACGGCTACAACAACAATGGTTGGTGTCGTGTGGGTAACGGCACCGACCCGAGCCGTTGGACCGACCGCTACTGCTATGTGTGGGGCGCAAGTGTAAACTATACAACCCAACGTTCGTATTCTAATACCGAGATTTCTGCTTACGGAAACATCAATTCGCCAGAATGGCAGCACCTGGTCAACGACCGTCAGGTGCAGTTTACCAACGACAACGACGGTCGCTGGCTGATTATGAACTGGTATTCTGGTGGCGCATACAATCCCGCTATCGCACTTGACAACATCACTATCGAGCGTGTCTGTCCGCAGGTTAAGGCCAACACGCTGAC
>JAZRVD010000207.1:0-30087 GCA_045598945.1 Bacteroidales bacterium
AAGAGGTTTATAAGATCGCTAATTGCCTTCTTGCAATTAGGCTTCGACTTAATCTCCTCACAATATAGTAAAGACCACAATGGATATTTAGCAATCTGTTTACAGAACTCAGTAATACACCACTTAGCGTAAGTGAGGCTCTTAAGGTCAGACATGCTTACTCCCTTAACGATACTCAGATTGAACACCTCTCCGAGAATGCTAGTAAGGTTGCGCTCTTCTACTGAGCCAAAACGTAGCAATAACTTATTGCTTGTCTCGCTAGTACCATTGTCCCACATTTTAAGGAGAATCTCAATCATGTCGTTGAGTTTCTCATCACCAACTGGCTGCGACGTGCTTGGATTAAAGAGGTCATCTTTATGCTTACGGAGCGCATAACCAAGGATGGCATAGTTTGCAGGATTAGCAAACATACCGTATGGTGGACGCATGAGAGGAACAAGTATATCACTCAGCGAGAATCGATCAGCATACTTCTTCTTGGCAGTTTCAACGAGTAAATCAACCTCCTTGCAGATGGTATTGAGCCATGAGTTACCATTTATTGCGACATCAGTCAACTCACAAGTATCATTAATCAGATTGTTCTCGCCCTCCATGAAGATAAGCTTGGTAGGACGTACATTGCCACCAAAGTTAAGCAATTCATCACGAGTACGCATCTGAAGCATCTGGAGCGAAAGTGCCTTGAAATTCTTGTTAGCAAAGTATGTCATAGCCTCATTCTTGAGAGCCTTGACACTTTCCATACCTGCATGGAAAATCTGTGCGCTGAATTTCTTGTTTATCACATTATAGATGTTGCTGAAAACACCATCGCTCGAGTGCTTGCCATTGAAATACATAGCGTATGTACCACCGTTCATGCGGTTCTTCCACTTTACTACATACTCTTTGGCTGCATTCTCAAACTGGCTGGCATCATCAGTATTGAAGTGTGAACGACTTACGTTTGCCTGAGCAACAGCATCAATAAACTGATTCTGAGAATTTAGAGTAAATACCTCGTTAGGTATGATAAACATCGTATTCTCAAATTCCTCAGAGAATTCCTTGATGCGATTCTCCATGATGTCACGTAACTCGTCTGTAATAGAGAGAAACAGAACGACATGCAAGTAGTTTGGCTTTTCACGAGTGTACTTGTTCAACTTACTACGAAGTACAGCCTCGGCTTCCTCGCAAGCATAAAGCTGTGGCTCACACTTACGCATCAAGCGATCACCAACAAGGAAGATTCTCTCAATCTCCAGCTTGCTTTTATCGCTATATTTCAGATAATCAACAGCGGTCTTGAACTGAGTGCTAACTGCAGTCTTCTCCCTGGTGATCTCTGCAGGATTGTATGACGATACAGAAATCTTGAACTCGCCGAAGATGTCACGTGCGATTATCTTACTCTCATGAAGCCAGTCTAAGATTGCATCCATCTTGGATGCACAACGGTCGCCAGAGAATATGTATTTCAAGTTTTTATCATTAGGCGCATACTTTTCTGGAGAGCTCTTGAACTTTACACCAAGAGCGTTGAGCAGAAGAATAACCTTGAAAACACGCATGTAGTCATCCCCCATCTTGTCAACCCTACCATTGTATGAAGTATATACGTTGGTGAAAGCCGTACAGAGTGGTTCGTTGATGAACTCTGAATAGAAGAAATCCCACAACCAGTCGGCTGTCAGCATCATCTTCTGGTCGTAGTTTGTTGGCTCGTTGATGAACTGTTTGAAACCATTCTGCTCATCGTTCATGAACTTCAGTACACTACGGTTAGCCGAACCCATAATGTTTGCCATCTTAGAGCAGAGGAATGCTGTATAAGGATGGAGTGGGAAGATGTTCTGAATATGATCCTTCTCTTCCATGTTATTGCTTTCGCAGAGATAGTCGTAGAGTGACTTGTCAATCTTTTCCTTTACACCCCATGAAGCAATAGCCAGTTTCTGCGCATCTGGAATATTGAAGGTGTGGCGCAGAATCAGATAAGTAGAGATTTCGTCCATCTGATAGTCAACGCTATCATAGCGATCACTCATCTTGGTGATGTCCTTACCCTTTGCATCAAGGCTTGAAATTTCTGTTCTGTGAGAGATAAGGTACAGGAAGACATTATTGTTCTGTGACTTTTCTGCTATATTCTGAAGCACATTGATTCGGTCACTCTTCAAGGTGTCCATAACGCTGGTGAACTCGTCCCAGAAGATGATCAAGCCATTGGCGATACCAGCTTCTTCAATTGCCTTTTCAACCTCCACAAGCCAGTCGCTGATGCTATCGCTTGTCAGATAAGTCTTATCAGCAGCAAGTGCCTCCTCCAGGTGCATGAACACGTCAATATCATTGACTTTCAGTTTTGCAACGAGCTTGTCATAAGTTGGAGCTTCCGACAGCAATTCATCACTAAGTTCAAGCAACTCTGGGATGCGAGACTGGTGTCCTTCAACCCAACGAATAGCCTTATCGAAATCTGAACGTACTACCACATAAGGATAACCGGCTGCTACCAAAGCTTTCTTTGTCTCACGCTGGATAGAGAGCGAGAATCGAGGAATATTGTACGCACCTTCCACACCTTTAAGCACAACAGGGAAGTAACGCTTCTGCTTTCGGATAGCAGTCAACTGTGCTCTGGTCGCATCGTTAGGTATATTCTGGATATAAGAGTCAATCTCTGTAGCATCATCACATAGAAGATGACGAACCACACTACTTGCATGGCTCTTACCAGTACCGAATGTACCACGTACCCACATAGAGCGACGTTTGCTAATTTCGGTAGAAGTTATGGCTGTGATACTGCGTTGCAGCAGATCACAGAATTGCTTGGTTGGGATGAAGGTGCGCCACATGTCTGGTGTTTCATCCGTCATATCATAAACTGGCAGGAAATCCTGCATTTTGATATAGTCAGAATACTTTGTTGCCATAGTTGTATCTGCTTAAAGCATCATTTTAAGAATGTCGATAGATTTAAGATCATCACGAAGGATGATATTATCCAAGCCCATATTCAACTCTGCACGAAGTACATGGTTGCTTTCTTCCTGAAGAGAAAGGAGAAGACGCTCGAAAGTATCTTTGTTGATACCAAACTGGCGGTAGATACCATCCTTCTGATTCTCATCGTAGAACTCAGAAACAGTCAGAGAGTAACGCTTCTGACGCTCTGCATAACGGAAAAGCGAGTATGCTACGGCACAAAGGGAAATCTCATTAAACGGAGTACGATTGAAAACAGGTTTGTTATTCTCTTTGGATATAACTCCTACAGATAATTTTTCTCCGAGCGGAGATGAGACAAACGCATTTTGCAACGAACCAAGTGCATTCTTTCGTACAGAGCTGCTATACATGCTTAATGATGTTTCCATCATCATTTCAACCTCTGCCTTTGAATAAGGTTTGCTATAGCCAATGTTACATGCATACCAATTACAAATCTCAGAATTGCAGGTAAGGTTGATCCAAATAATCTCCCAGATCTTGTCAGACTTTGTTGCGTAGTTTTCGGCAAACAGTTTACCAATTTCAGTAATTTCTTTCGAATCCGTTTTGAGTATATCGGAATCACGCATCCAGTTAAGGAATGGATTCATCTGATTCTCTTTGTTAATTCCATGTTCGTCATTCTCAAAGAATGTTTCTACATGCTCCATGTAGAATTGAAGCCATTTTTCACGGAAACCGAAATTATTATAACGATTGATTGTCGTCTTCTTGTCTTTTTGAGCAGCCATTTTAATTCCTTCTGATTGTTTTAACGAATTTGCAGATATACATCCGTCATCCTTAAAATCTAAGCATCGACGGCATTTGACACATTTGGTTTTATCGATTTTTACAATAGGTACAACAGACAAAGCTCCGGTAGGACACTCAACTTCACAAAGTTCACAATGTACACAATAGGTTGCCTTATTTAGAACTCTTTTGATATGGCTTACAAAGAATGGATTTGCGCCGACATTGAAAGCTTCAACCAGAATTGTATTATTATCATCATCGAAAGTAAGCCGAACAGAAATGATGTCACGGTTATACTTTACTTGACCATTATAAACGTTGTTATCTTGTGACCAAGAAATATCACCAAGAACCTTCATCCACTCAAGAATATTTTCTTTAGGACAAGTTATCAATGCCTTAAAATCAACAGCTTGTAATGGACTTATTATACTTACTTTCGATTTTGTTTCAAAACCCTTACCTCCTGCACGTATTTTCCAGTTGCCGCTTCTGATGTAGTTTTCTACATCTTTCACACCACCTTTAGCTGTCATCTCTCTGACTTTATCCAAGAAAGGTTTTGCGGTATCAGGGAATATATGATTACAGAGATAATCATTCCAATCAGAACCGAAGGGACAAATTACACAACCAACTCGACCTAATCCACTTCTATACGCAGGATTAATTGGGAGTTTGTTGAAGAATAGGTATAACCAAACCTCTGTTGTACTCCATTCAAGAATTGGACTTACATTAAGAACGTTTGTATGCTTGGCATCTTTTGCTACTTTAAGATAAGAAGCTCGCCTTAAACTTTCTTCAGCTCTTGTACCAATAAATGAAAGCACATGTGGTTGTCTTCCCAGTTTTGAGTATTCTTTAAGAAGTTTGTATAGTGGAGCTGTTTTCATTACGCCACAGCACCATCTGTGGACATTACTTGGTGAACCCATTAAGTTCCAATAGTTCAGTACTTTTTCGTGATTCCTTGCTAATAAGAACTTAATATTTGGATATTTTTCTGTATAATTTTTTTCAACTTCTTCGTATAATTTAAGAGATGTAGGGAGCTCATATCCTGTATCAGAATAAACCACAATTACATCTTCGCTTGGAATTACGCGAGTCACCAAGTCAAGTACAACTTGAGAGTCTTTGCCTCCAGAAAAAGATGCAATATACATTTCAATATCGCTGTTTAAAATCGGAGACTTGCCCAACTCTTCAGCCTTACTCAACGGCATAACGTCAAAGCTGTCGCAATCTTCTTTGATTACAACATGCTCTTCCTTGGTTTTCTTTTCAAGGTTGTTTGCCAGACGTTGGAAATCAAGGTCAGGATTCTTCTTGGAGACATCGCGGATATTCTTGTATCTGCGGTAAGTTTGGTTGATAAAGTCCATGGCTTCATGCTCAATGATAAACATGGTATCTTCATTACTTGAACGTAGGCGCTCCATGTCAACAGGTTGTAAAATCAGCGAATCGAACCCATTCTGCTGTATTACGGTTGGCGCATCAAAAATATTTCCGCCTTTCACCTCAAGGACGAACTTGCCTTTGTAAAAATAACGACGTTCACAAGCCCACAACAACGGCTCTTTAACATGAGGATATATCCACCCCTTCTTATTAAGGCCAAGAAGGTCGAGTTCTTCCCAGAACACGGGACGAGGCGATACGTTTAACGCTTCACCTTTCGACGACATTGTAAGTCGCACACCATTATATTCTGAATCCCATATTACTTTGAACATAATTACTGTATCGATATCCAAATCTATTGGAGTAAATATGAACTACAAAAGATTACGACTCCAGTAATCAGCATGTATTGTCTTTCAAATTATCCCATATAAAAAAGAACGTGGAGCCAGCTCCTGTCGCTCGTTCCACGGTGTAAGGCCTTCGCTGCCCATCAAGTCAAAACGAGCAACGCGGATTAGCCCCACAAAAGGATTATATACAATTATACCTGCTAAAAAGTGTATACAACCGTAGCTATACACTATCAACGAGGCATATATTTGCATATACCTTACAAGGGGCGTTCCCGTTGCTTTGTTTTTGACTTAATGATTAGAGTTTGCGAAGTTCTACACCGTCAAAACCAAAGCGTCCAGAAAACGCCTTTTACTATATGTTCTTTCTTGCCTTAAGGCAAGTAGTAGCACTAAGCTACCTATTTCCTATCTTCTTCTGTCGCAGCACTGCGATGTGCCTGACAAAGAAGTGCAAAGGTACTATTTATTTTTTTATTAAACAAAAATAAAATCATTTTTGGGCATCGTGTTTACTTTTGTCCTTTGCTTCAACAGAAGCGACAGCCTACTGCACTGGAACGTTGCCCGCCACCCCATATCCGCCGTATACATACATCAATTTGAGACAATATGAGAATTAGGACTTTTGGCAAGTGTCTTCACCTTCGAAGGATTGTATAAGAACTTCCTCCCTAACCTTCGGAGAAGTGAAAGATTTCACTGAGTTCATCTATGTATAAGTGTTTGAACACGTTCAGTCGTTTCATTGCTTAATTCTCCTGTGCTTCAATGAGTTTCATCAACTCTTCCTTTGGAGGCAATATTTTGATGACATCAGGTTCTACCTCATCGGCTGTTTTATAAGTAGCCACCCCCATAGGCTGACGAAAATCTTGCATGATGTAGTTGACATACTCCTTATCCATGTTCTTACAGAGGATGATGCCGATGGGTGCGTTTTCTCCTTCGCGTCGGTCATCATCATTAAGAATGCGAAGATAGCTGCTGAGCTGTGCCAAGTATGCAATCTTAAAGTTGCCTTTTTTGAGTTCAAACACTACGGTACGACGGAGGTCGCGATTAAAGAACAGGAGGTCTATCCAATGATCATGGCCGAGTTTGTCGCAATGAACTTGGTTACCGATAAAGGTAAATCCCTTGCCAAATGTCATGATAAAATTCTTGATATTATGTACAATATGTTGTTCTATAACCCGTTCGTCCACTTCTTCGTCGTGCATACCAAGCTCCTCTACGTTGATGAAGTCGAGCAGATATTCATCCTTGAACATCTGAATGGCACGAAACGCCTGCTTATAATCTGGAACGGTATCAAGGAAGTTGTTGGGAAGAGATTCCTGATGATGAAAAAGGTCTTTGTTTCTAATGATGTATCGCACTTCATCTGCTGCGGGTTTATAGTTATAGCAATAGCGGATATAGAACATACGCTCATCCATCTCCTTTGCGTTCTCAATGATGCGAATATGGTGAGTGAAACTAATATTCAGGAATTCTGTCAATGGAAAATCCGGCAAATTTACCAATCGTAATTGGCTAATTGTATCTGCATTATTATCGGAGGAGTTGGTAATTTCGGCAATTGCGATTGCCGATTTATTTTCAATTGCACTCCATGCCTCATAGAATGTACGCATATTCTTCAAATGACGTTCGCCAAACCCACGTAATCCTGGCAATTCGTCTCGGAGTCGTTCACTGATTCGAACGAGCACTCCCTTACCCCAATTCTGGTTACGAGTATTAGCTGAAATGAAACGTCCGATGCCATAATAGAGAGCCAGCATCTCTTGATTGACGGCTTTGGCTGCACGAGCCTGACTCTGCAGGATGGCTGTCTTGATAACATTTGCCGCTGATATGATATTCTGTATGTCACCATTCATAATACATACTGTTAAGGTTGTAATATCAATCTTTCAGTGCCTGTTTCTAAATTTAGTTGACAGAATCGGATGCCATCAACTAATTTAACTTACCTCTTTGACACTATTTCACTTACCGTAGTCACCAATTTTAGATTAAATACTTATTTATCTTAAACCTTCTATTTTACAGCTCCTTTATTTGCGCAATTTGTCGATTAAGCGAAGGGCGAGCATGAGGACAATAGGGTATACTGCAAGGTTGAAGGACTGAGGGGCTCCTATAAAAGAGATGGCCATCACCGCCAAGAGCAACAAGAGCTGAAAGATGACAAAATACCTATTGCTGCTTTTGGGCTTGATAGCAAAGAGGAAGAACAGTGGCGAAGCCCAAAGAATATTCCAATTGAAGGCAGTACAATAGTGCGAGGTGAAAAACCACAAGAAGATGATCACCAAAGAGACGATGCCTGCGAGGAGGAAGAGGACAATGTCGAATGCCACCAACGACCACCCACGACGCCACGACACGATGGTAAGCACCAGCACGACAATGAATATTATCCAGAAAAGCAGCGCCGGCGAGAGGCTGCGCGAGAGCGGCTCGCGATGGTCTTGGAGTATCTGCTGAGAAGGGGCGACAAGAAGTGAGTCGCCACCGACGATGTGCGTCGTATCGAACTGAGTCTGCATCTCGAAGGGTGAGAACATGTATTCGAGGTTGGTGCATTGCTTATCGCAGCGCTGTCCCAGAAGCAGGTCGATGCCAAACTGCCACCACTGGAGATTGGGATAGGTGGACTTTTGGAGCAGCTGACGATAAGTGAGAGCATCAGTAGAGGCTGTCTCAACAAAAAGCTTGCGATGAGCAAGCGAAGCGCACACGATGTCGCGTACACGCGTAGCGCAGTTGTCTCTAAAAAAGTCGTAACGGTAGTAGCGATATTCCGGCAGGTAGTTAGTCTCAAGCAGGACGAAGAGGTTGTTCAGCTCCTGATTAGACAAGAGCAGCCGCTGTTCCCACACGGCACGGCGTTCGTAGGCGTATTCTGTCAAGAAGCCGGCATAGTTGTCGCGGCTAAGGCAGTAGTTGAGATTGCCAAGAGCAAAAGTCCAATAGAAATGCGGGATATCGAAATCGAAAGTGCCGTAGTTGTAGACGATATCCAAGCCCAGCGTAGTGTCGCAGATACGGATAGCAGAATGGCCAAAGGTGGTGTAGAAATCGTCGCCGGCGCCGCAGGTAAGGATAGAAGCAAAGGCGGAGTCGGAGAGATGAGCTTCGATAGTTTGCGAACGCACACCAAGAGGCATGAGGGACAGGCAAAGAGCCCAAAAGAAGAAAAGGTGTTTGAGAGATAAAGACATAATGATAAAATATTAGAAGCAGAAGCCAAGATAGGCGCGTGCAATATAATCGACAGTTGTAGATGTTACAGCCAGGAGGTTGGGCGAAGAATAGGCACAGACGAGCAAGGTGGCACCAAGGATCCACGACGGTGTGATATTCCAATAGCCTGCAAGGCGGAAGACCGACATCAGCGATGGCGATAGCGAGAAAGAATAGTTGACCATATCAGTCTTACGGTCGATGTAGAAAGCCTGCATCTGGTCGGTCCAAGCCGAGCCGAGAAGATATGACAACGGTGTCATATAGACATTGGCATATACCGAGAACATCATCATAGGCATAAAGGAGGCATGCAGCAGAAGGCGTCGGTTGTCGGTAACATAGTTGTAGCCATATCCTGCGCCAATAGCAAGCTGATGGGTGTTGACCTTCATCTTATCGGCAAAGAATACCGACGCCACATTGCTTTCGTCGAGATTGAGAAAAGAGCCATAGTAGGAGCATCCGGCAATAAAGCTTCCTGCACTTACAAGCTGTTGCGACGACTGACCGAGAGCAGAGCCGTATGAGAACTTGTGATGATTGAAAACATAATAGAAATTGAAAGAGAGCGAGGCGAATTCAGCCTTGTTGTCGGCGAGGCTATTGATATTGAACGGCAGCCAGTCTTGCTGGACAAGATTGGCACGAGAGTCGAGAGATACAGAGGAAAGGATGTTTTTTCGTTTTTCAAACTTCAAGTCGCAGCCGATAGCGTCGCCATAAGAAGAGATGAAGAAATCAAGCTCCGAATTTTTAGAGAAGTTGTATGAGTATCCCAGACCAATGCCGCGATAATACAATCCGAAGCCCGTCCTTGTCAAGAAGTCGGACGAGAAATTGAGCGTGCCACTACCCTGTTGCAAGATATTAGGGACATGGACAAAATGCCGTGTACGCGAGGTAGAGAAGTTCAACGCCACCTGCCACGGAAGAGCAGGAATGGCTATGGCCGCTGTATCGACCGAAGATACAAGCGACTCAGCACGCCAACGGACGAACCATTGAGTAAGCGATTCGTCGCCATCATCGTCGTGCTGAGCCGCAACGGAGCAAGAGAAAAAAGCCGCCGCAAAGAAAAGCAGCAAATTAGCTCTCATTAAGCTTATTTAGATTCATCTACGGATACTTCATCTGCTTTATCAGCGAACTTTTTGGTACTATAGGAACGGGCACGACCAAAAAGGATGAAAATAGGAAGTACCAAAGCATACGTAACACGCACAGATTCCACGCCAATAGACATGATAATTAACATTGAGACGGTAAATACCAGCGACTGCAAGATAGCCACAGGCAATTTGACACCGTAGCGAGGCAGCACGATGCATGGCAAGACCAGATAAAGGATCATGACAACAAAGAGAGAGTATACAAGAGCGTCGGACAAACCTGGCAGTTGCAAATAGTAAGGAATAACCCAGAACAGGGTACATACAAGCCAGAAAGTGCGACCAGACTGCCAGAAATGGCCAATTCTTACATCATCCTTACCTGTCCAATCGTGCAAAATCTGAAGCAAAACACTAATCATACAATAAACGACATGAATGATAGCTATGGTGCAGAATATAGTCCAACCCCATCCCACATTCTTAGGATAGCAGAACCAAGCGATAAACCTATACTTGTCGCTACCATCGTAAGCTTGGGACAAGAAACACGAAGGCTCTAAAAACGCATAGTAGAAGATAGAGAGGAGAGAGACCACATACAGCGGTACTACATATTTCTTTAACTTTAACACTTTTTGATGACGATAACGAGAATTAAAATTCTCCATAATCTCTACAACAATAAATATAAACACAGGATAGACCCAGACAGGCAGGCCTATAAAGTCAGAATGATAGAGATTGAACGACTCAAAATTGAAAAAGTCCGGAAGAGAGTTTAAATTCTTACTCATAATAATTATGGTTGTTCAAATAGAGTGCAAAGGTACATTTTTTTTTTCATTTTATAAAATTATACACGCCAAAATGCCGCCAATAGGAGACAAAAGAGATACAAAGGCTACAGGAAGACAAACAGAACCTTGTCTATCAAAGACTTGTAAAAGCAAGACTGTCAACCATAAAAAAGGCAGGATAACGAAGATCATCCTGCCTTTTTTGACAATAAAAACTTTTTTTTTATTGAAGTTCGTGTATCACAAGACCAGAACGGAGCTTAGGTTCGAACCATGTGGTCTTAGGAGGCATAATATTGCCGGTGTCGGCGATGTCGATAATCTGTTTCATGCTGACAGGATAGAGAGCGAAGGCGACCTTCATCTCGCCACTGTCGACACGACGCTTGAGCTCTTCAAGGCCGCGGATACCACCGACGAAGTCGATACGCATGTCGGTACGGAGGTCCTTGATACCGAGGACAGTGTCGAGGACATGGTCGGAGAGGATCTTGACATCGAGGACGCCGATTGGGTCGTTGTCGTCGTACTTGCCAGCCTTGGCTGTCATCTTGTACCAATGGCCATCAAGATACATGCTATGCTCGTGGAGTTTGGAAGGCTTGTAGATAGCGGTACCCATATCTTCAACAGTATAGGCGTCGTTGAGGGCGTTGAGGAACTGCTCTTTGCTGAGGCCGTTGAGGTCTTTAACAACGCGGTTGTAGTCGATAACATTGAGCTGATTGTCGGGGAAGATAACAGTCATGAAGTAGTTGTACTCTTCCTTGCCAGTATGAGCTGGGTTGTGCTCTTTCTTTTCCTGGCCTACGAGGGCGGCGGCGGCGCTACGATGGTGGCCGTCGGCGATATACATGGCAGGCACTTGCTTGTCGAAGATGTCGACGAGCTCGTCGATAAGCTTGCGGTCGTCGATAACCCAGAAACGATGGCCAAAGCCGGCTTCCTTAGCGATGAAGTCGTAGACAGGCTTATTGGCAACAACAGAAGCTACAATTTCGTCGATACGTGCAATAGCAGGATAGGCGAAGAATACAGGCTCTACGTTGGCGTTGGTGATACGAACGTGGCGCATGCGATCTTCTTCCTTATCCTTGCGTGTAAGTTCGTGCTTCTTGATAACCTTGTTGATATAGTCCTCGCTGTAGGCACAGGCGACGATACCATACTGCCAATGAGCGTTGGCATCAGTAGGATTCATGCTCTGGGCATAGATATAGAGTTTTTCCTCACTATCCTGAACGAGCCAGCCATAGTCCTTAAAACTATTGTAGTTCTTGACAACCTGCAGATAAACCTCCGGGTCGGTGTCTTTGATACCAGGTTCGAGGTCAATCTCAGCCTTGGTAACGTGGAGAAGGCTGTAAGGATTGCCTTTGCACTCTTCGCGAGCTTCCTCAGTATTGAGAACATCGTATGGACGGGAGGCAAGTTTTTCGACAATGTCGACAGGGGGACGATATCCCTTGAAAGGTTTGATAATAGACATGATAAACTATAAAAAAATTAGTTGTTGATAAAATGAAACGATGCAAAACTGCAGCATAGCGCCGCAGCTTTGCATTATTTTATGTGATTAACCCTCGTAGAAAGGCATCTTGACAGTAACGGCCTTGACGAGTTTTTCGCGAATCTTGATATAGATGTCGGTGCCGGCCTTGGCGAACTCAGCCTTGACGAGAGCGGTGCCGATGTTCTTGCCAGTGCTTGGGCTGGGGCTACCGCTGCGCACCTCGCCGATCTTGTTGCCTTCGGCGTCGCAGACCTCATAGCCATTGCGGGCGATACCACGGTCGACCATCTCGAAACCAGCTATTTTGCGTTTAACGCCAGCGGCTTTCTGAGCGAGGAAGAGGTCCTTGTTGATGAAGTTGTTGTTGGCAGCCTTGAGCTTGGTGATCCAAGCGAGAGGAGCTTCGAGCGGGCTGATAGTGTCGTCCATTTCATGACCATAGAGGCAGAAGCCCTTTTCGAGACGAAGGGTGTCGCGGCAGCCTAAGCCGGCAGGCTTGATGCCGAACTCTTCGCCAGCCTCAAAGACGGCGTCCCAAACCTTCTTGGCATGCTGAACAGGGATGTATATCTCACATCCGCCAGCGCCAGTGTAACCAGTGGTAGAGAAGATGATATTCTCAACACCGGCAAAGGTGATAATCTGGAAGGTGTAGTACTCCATATCTACCACATTGGCAGAGGTGAGCTTTTGCATGGCCTTGAGAGCGTTAGGACCTTGCACAGCAAGCTGAGCCCACTGCTCGCTCTCGTTGACGAAGTCGGTGCCGAGCGTCATGCCCATCTTGTCAGCGATCTGGCTCATCCAAGCCCAGTCCTTGTCGATATTGGCAGCGTTAGGTACCATAAAATACTCGTCGTCATGCACACGGTATACGAGCATATCGTCGACGATGCCGCCTTGACCATTTGGCAGGCAGGTGTACTGAACCTTGCCATCTTCGAGAGCCTCGACGTCGTTGACGGTGCAATACTGCATAAAAGTTTTGGCGACAGGGCCTTTGGCACGGAACTCGCCCATGTGGCTAACATCGAAAACGCCAACATTGTTGCGGACATTGTGATGCTCTTCTTGAAGAGTGGTGTTAGCATACTGGATAGGCATATTGTAGCCTGCGAACTCAGCCATCTTGGCGCCCAATGCGATATGGACATCGGTGTAAGGAGTAGTCTTCATTACTATATATTTATTAATTAAACACTTACGCTTAAACAAGCATTTTTCATAGTTTTACAAATATACATTTTTTTGATGTAATATTTTCTTTTTTTTGGCCAAACTTTGCAAAATATAGATTGCGATAAAGAGGGATAGATTGCGATAGATTACAATAGATAGGGGTAGAGAGAATTTTCTATTGGGAAGAGTGGGTAGAGATCGACCTATCGGCTCGGCTGTATACTGCCTTGCGGAGCATGACGGCTTGGAGAATGCCACGCATGGCGAGATAGACGACGAAGGCTGTCCAGAGAATGTTGTTGTGAAGCATTAGCATAGACGGGGCGGAAGAGCGAGCGTCGACGAGCCAAAAAGTGCCAGCATAATAGATGGCGAAGAATGCAAGAGTGGCGAAGAACATGCTGTTGCGCATGGTACGACTTGCTGTAGCGCCGACAAAGATGCCATCGAAGAGGAAGGCGGAGAAGCCACAGACTGGCACTACCAAGACCCAGAAGAGATAGTTGGAGGCTTGAACAATGATAGACTCGTCGGAGCAGAAGAGACGCAAAAACGGCTCGCCAGCTACAGCATAGAGTATAGTGAAAAAGACGGTAACAACAAGCCCCCACATTATTAACAGACGCACAGACAGACGAAGCTTGCGAGGGTCGGCAGCACCGATGTACCTGCCCACAAGCGACTCACCAGCATAGGCGAAGCCATCCATGATATAAGAAAACAGCGTGAAAAATTGCAGCAGCAGTGCATCGACAGCCAGCACCTGGTCGCTGATACGTCCGCTTGCAGCAGTGATAAAGGTGAAGACAGCGGCAAGACATATAGTGCGCAAAAAGATATCGGCATTGACCTTGAAAAAAAGACGGAGTTTGGCCCATGTGAGTACATCGGCGACAATACTGCGAAACGGAGAACAAGACTTGCCAGAAATTGAGCCTTGCTCGACAAGTTTTAGCCTACGCCAATAGTGAACGAAGAGTTTGCCATAGTTTTTGACAACAAAGAACAGACCTATAGCCAAACCGGAATATTGCGCTATTACAGTACCCAGTGCCACGCCAACGATGTCCCAATGGAATACGATGACAAAAAGCAGGCTGCACAAGATATTGACAATATTGATAACGATAGCTATCCACATGGGCAGCTTGGAGTTTTGCATGCCTATAAACCACCCTTTGACAGCATAGTTGCCCAGTGTAGCAGGGGCAGCCCATATACGCACGAAGAAATAGGATAGCGCCATCTGCATAACAGAGGGCGTAGAATGGAAAATAATCTTGGAGAGCAGTGCTAACGGATATTGCAAGACAATGAGCAACAAGGCGATAGCGAGAGCTACCGCCATAGAGCGGAAGAAGATACGCACTGCCTCGTCGAGATTGCGAGCGCCGTAGGCCTGTGCCGTAAAGCCACTTGTGCCCATGCGCAGGAAGCCGAAATTCCAATAGATGAGGTTGAAAATACTGGTGCCAATGGTAATAGCACCAATATGCGCGGCACTGAGATGCCCCACTATGGCCATGTCGACCATGCCGAGCAACGGCACGGTGATATTAGTAACAATATTTGGAAGGGCGAGGGAGAGGATGCGCTTGTTCATAACATTACTCGTTGCAGACAAGAAGCTGCAACGTTAGCGAGCGAAGTGCATCGATGCAAGGCGAAGGCTGCTGCTTGTCGAGTTCGGCGATAGCGAAGTTGACCTGCTCGGAGAGCTTGGAGCGAAGCACCTCGACAGAGGGCTTGAGCATAGAGCCCGACTCGTCGTAGTCCATCACATCGTCGCGCAGCTGGAAAGCAGTGCCAAAATAACCGCCGAAAAGATGCAACCCTTCGTTGCCGAGAGTGCAGCAGGTCTGCATAAGCACAGCCGTCTTGCGGAAGATGATGTCGAAATAGAGCTTTTCATCGAGATTGCCAGAATGAATATACTGCTGCTGAAGAAGTTCGCCAGCGCTCATGGTGATGACGGTATCATTGACCAGACGCAAAGCCTTTTCATCACGCATTTCCGACAAGATAGACATAACAGTAGCAAGGTAATAGTCGCCACAAAGGACAGCCACCTGGTTGCCCCAACGGCCCTTGACACTCTCCTGGCCACGTCGCATATCATCATCGTCGACAACATCGTCGTGCATAAGCGAGGCATTGTGAAGCATTTCCATAGCCACGGCGTATTTGGTGGCACGCTGTGTATCGGCTCCAGCATTGGAGAGCAGCAGGAGCAAGGGGCGTAGACGCTTGCCTGAGCGTTGTCTAAGGTATTCGTTCACCTCGTTCAAAATGTCAATATCGGAAGAGGTATAACTATTGTATTCTTGTTCAAAAAGTCGCCATTGCTCGGCGATGACATTTCTAATAATATTGAGATTCATGTAATAGGAACGTGAGTGTGTAACTTGAAAGCAGTAGCAGAGACCGTGGCCACCATAGAGCCATCGGCATCGAATATGTCGGTGCGATAATGCGCCACCTTATGGAGGCGTGCCACCGCCTGACAACGAGCTGTAAGGCGAGGTGGCAGCGCAGGAGCAAGGAAACTGATTTGCGACGTCATAGTAGTCCAACACAGCGGGGTGTTATCGGCAAAGCACTGGCTATTGGCGGCGGCGGCAAAAGCGAGGTCCGCCAAAGTAAATACGGCACCGCCCATCACAACGCCACGTGCATTGAGATGGCGTTCGTTGACAGCAAGCGAACAGACGGCAGAGCCATCGCCCACCTCGTCGATAGTAACGCCTGTAACATCGAGAGCAAAGGTGTCGTTGACAAGAGCGGCGCGAGCCGCATTGAGAAGACTATTTGCTGAAGTCATTGTAGAGAGAGCGTATCTTGTCGTAAAGAGCCTGGCTGGAGCTGACCAGAGGGAGACGCAGGTTATTGGAAATACGGCCTTCTATCTCGAGCAGTGCCTTGACGCCTGTAGGGTTGCCTTCTTCGAACATAGCAGTCATAAGAGGCAGCATACGATAATGTATAGGCTGAGCCTTTTTGACATCGCCCTTGATGGCATACTTGACCATAGAGCTCATCTCCTTAGGCAGAGCATTGGCAGCCACAGAGATGACACCAGAAGCACCCACAGCAATCATAGGCAGGGTGAGAGCGTCGTCGCCAGAGATGACACTAAAATGCGCCGGCTTGTTGCGGATAATCTCCATTACCTGCGACATATTGCCACTCGCCTCCTTGATAGCAACGATATTCTGGTGCTCGTTGGCGAGCTGCAGAGTGGTAGAGGCGGCGATATTGACACCTGTGCGACCAGGAACATTATACAGAATGACAGGCACGGGAGAAGATTCGGCTATCTGATGGAAATGCTGGAAGAGTCCGCGCTGATTGGGCTTATTGTAGTACGGCGCCACACTGAGGATACCGCTAATACCTTCGAAATCGGTGCGGTTGATACTATCGATGACCGTCTGCGTATTGTTGCCACCCATGCCCAAGACAACAGGCACGCGGCCAGCGACAAACTCAACAATTCTATCACGAACAGCATTGCGTTCCATATCGTTCATCGTTGCCGCCTCGCTGGTTGTGCCAAGAGCGACAATATAGTCAACGCCGCCAGCAATGATAAAATCGACCAACGATTCAAGAGAATGAAAATCAATAATGCCTTCACCCCGAAAAGGTGTTACAAGAGCAACGCCGGTACCAGAGAATAAAGAACTGTTCATATAACGTATTTAATTAGTTAAACATTTTAACATATTGCACAATATTGGAAATGAAATGGCTGACATCCAACTTGCCGCCACCAGAAATAGAGAAGTCAAAAACATCTGTAACTTTCATATAATCAGCCTTGTCATCATCTTTGAATGTAGTACTGTTATACGACACCGTAAACAGAGCCTTCGAACGCATGGCGACATACTGAGAGAAGAAGTTAGGTTTGCCCGTGGCATCGATAAGCAAATCGAATTTTTCGCAATAAAATGCATTCATGACTTCGTGCTTAGGAACACCGAACAAGGAGACATCTTTTTTTTCATTGCACAACACAGCATGATGGAAAGAGATAATATAGTCTATCTCAACGCCATTGGGCTGGTAGCCAACAAGCCATACCTTTTTGCCGTTTTGCTCCATCAGTTTGGCATAACGCAAAAGCAAAGACCACACAGACTCGTCGCCAACATAGAAGAGAACGGCTATAGACTTGAGCTTGTCGAATTGAGGCACAACACGCGAGGGCTTCTCTTTTATAAGCTTGCCCAATAAAAACAAATGAATCTTGCGCTTTAAGAAATCGAACATCTTGAAAAGAATTACATATTAAACAATATATCTCACTCTCACCTTAATCGTCGAAATTGATAGATAGTTGCTTATAGAGTTTATACGACTTGCGATGATGCGGAGAGACGCCGCAATCTTCGATAGCCTTATAGTGTGCTGCCGTAGGGTAGCCTTTATTCTTGTCCCACGCATATTGAGGATACTGGGAATGAAGCTGCAACATATAGTCGTCGCGATAGGTCTTTGCCAACACCGAGGCGGCGGCAATAGATAGATATTTGGCATCGCCTTTGACAACACAGTGATAAGCGATACCCGTCTCGTCATAAAATCTGTTGCCATCGATAAGCAGCAACTCAGGCCTTATAGTCAACTTGTCCACGGCGAGGCACATGGCATGAAAAGAGGCGTGCAATATGTTGATAACGTCAATCTCTTGAGGCGACACCGAGGCGACAGCCCATGCCAGAGCATCGTGTTCTATCTGGACACGCAAGGCGCCACGCTGCTTGGCCGACAGCTGCTTAGAGTCGTTGAGAGCCTCGTTGCAATAGTTGCGTGGCAGCACGACGGCGGCGGCAAAGACAGGGCCAGCCAAGCAGCCACGACCAGCCTCGTCGCAGCCACATTCTATCTTACTGTCGGTATAGGATTGCAACAACATATCTACAAAAACAAAGGTGTAAAAATCAACAGAAGGCAACACGCAATAAACAGTATATTCCAAAACTTAGACTTTTCGCGTACATTGACAAACAGCAACGATACGAAATAAGCAAAAGACGGCGCCACATATTGGAAGTTGAACGGGACAAAGGATGTATAAAGAGCCATGACAATGCCACCTATCATAAAAAAAGAGACAACAGCATTGTTTTTATCCACGACAATAATATGGTCTTTGCGCTTAGCATTGCCGACAAAGAGCGCCAGCAACACCACAACACATACAACGACTATATCGATCCAGACAAATACTGATACGGGCTGAAAAACAACATCTACCCTACCAAAATAGCCAAAGATGGTTGTAACAAAGTCACTCAACCTGCCTTTGACATAGTAATAGAGCAGAAAAGGGATATACGGTGCCAGAAATCCCAACAAGAACATCCAAATATCACGAACATTATATAGGCTATATATAATAAACACCAGCACGAGCGGGACAAGCAACGACACCGAAGATGGAGAGAAGAGAGTGCATAACGACACCAGCGCCGAGGCGACAAAGACAGTGGTAAAAGGCACCGACGCCAAGGAAGTGCGAAGCAATAGATGTTGCAAGCACAGCAACAGCATGGCGTTGACAAAAATCATAGAAGTGAGCGTCTGCGTAGCTGGCGACAAGGACATGGCCACAACGTAGGCGAACATTGCGAGCATAGAGTCTTGCGGCACAAGGTGCGCATTGTAAAGGATATTGTTGAGCCAGAAGCCTTCTACGACAACCAGTATGAAAGCGAGTATTGCCGACAGCAGCGGATAACGGCAAAATACCGACGACAGCCACACATACAGCACACCTTCGCCCTGCATCTGCAAGACAACTGGCGAAGAGAACGCACCAAGCCACATCAGCAAGGTCACCAAGAAGATAACAACAAGTTGCGCTACCGAATTATGTTTGAAAAAATACAGCAACTTACATATAACTTTATATTGTCAACACCATACACATAGTACAAGACAACGACCTATTCATCAACATTACCAGCGGCGATACGAGCGCGTTTGCGTTCGGTCTCGTCGAGGATAATCTTACGGATACGCAGACTCTGCGGAGTGATTTCGAGATATTCGTCTTCGCGAATATACTCCATAGCCTCTTCAAGAGAGAATTTGATAGCTGGCGAGCAAGTAGACTTGTCATCGGCACTCTTAGAACGCATATTTGTAAGATTCTTTGCCGTTACAACATTGATAACAATATCGTTGCCGGGGCGTAGGCTCTCACCGATAACCTCGCCGGAATAAACCATGTCGCCTGGTTCGATAAAGAATGGTCCACGGTCTTGAAGCTTGCTAATGCTATAGGCGGTAGACTCGCCAGTCTCTTTGGCAATAAGGGCACCCATCTTATGGCTGTCAAGTTCACCTTTCCAAGGCTCAAAGCCTGAGAAGCGGTGTGCTATGATAGCCTCGCCATTGGTGGCTGTGAGCAGAGTGTTGCGCAGACCAATAATACCACGCGAGGGGATGGTGAAGTCGAGTTGCACGCGGTCGCCCTTGGTATCGATAGTGCCCACATCACCCTTGCGACGTGTAACGACATCGATAACCTTGCTGGAGAATTCCTCCGGCACAAGGACAGTAAGTTGCTCTATTGGCTCGCACTTCTGACCATCGATATACTTGATAATAACCTTTGGCTGACCGACCTGCAATTCATAGCCTTCGCGGCGCATGGTCTCGATGAGTACCGAGAGATGCAGAATACCGCGTCCATAGACAAGCAAGGCATCGGGAGAATTGGTCTCCTCGACACGCAGAGCGAGGTTTTTCTCCAACTCCTTGAAGAGACGCTCACGGATATGGCGGCTGGTAACATACTTGCCCTCCTTGCCAAAGAAGGGCGAATTGTTGATGGTAAACAGCATGCTCATAGTAGGCTCGTCGACCTTGATAGGCGGCAAAGGCTCAGGATTCTCGCTATCGCATATAGTATCGCCAATCTCGAACATCACATTCTTATCGAGGTCGAGCAGCACAGCGCATATCTCGCCAGCCTCGACAACATTCTTGGTGCGTTCCTTGCCAAGCCCCTCGAAGGTGTACAATTCCTTGATACGACTCATCACTTTGGTGCCGTCGCGCTTGACAAGGGCTATAGGCTGACCAGCCTGCAGAGTGCCACGATTGAGGCGGCCCACAGCTATACGTCCGAGGTAGGAAGAATAGTCGAGCGACGAGAGCATCATCTGCGTATTGCCCTCATCGACACGTGGAGCAGGTATCTGGTCGATAATCAAATCCATAAGATAGGATATATCTTCGGTAGGAGTATTCCAGTCCTCCCCCATCCAACCTTGTTTGGCGCTACCGTATGCAGTATGAAAATCAAGCTGGTCGTTGTTGGCACCGAGGTTGAACATCAGGTCGAATACAGCTTCTTGCGTCTGTTCTGGGTTGCAGTTAGGCTTGTCGACCTTATTGACGACGACAATAGGTTTAAGACCCAGCTCTATAGCCTTTTGCAGAACAAAACGAGTCTGAGGCATAGGACCCTCGAAGGCATCGACGACAAGCAACACGCCATCAGCCATATTAAGCACACGCTCCACCTCGCCGCCGAAGTCGCTATGGCCAGGTGTGTCGATAATGTTAATTTTACAATCCTTATAACGGACAGAGACATTTTTGGAAAGGATCGTTATACCGCGTTCACGTTCCAAATCGTTATTGTCGAGTATAAGGTCGTTGGTCTCTTGATTTTCACGGAAAAGTTTAGCCTGGTGCAGCATACGATCCACGAGCGTAGTCTTACCGTGGTCGACATGCGCTATAATGGCAATATTTCTAATATTTTGCATATACTTGTTTGGATAATATAAAACATGCAAAGATACATATTTTTTAGAAAATATAACAAAAGGGCGTACAAACGCCCTTTATTGTAGGAAGATAATGCCATAGACGCCCATCTATATCATGCATCTACGGCATCGCCTGACGCATTTTCTTTATACATAACTGTCCATAGTATTAAGCAAATCGGCGATAGAATGAGAAAATGGTTTAACATCACTGACTCTGATGTAATACCTTTTGCCATCGGAGACTGACAACATCTTTTGGCACTGATTTACAGCAATGAACGAATCTTGTAACAGATTAAGAATATCCGTATCAGAGATAAAATTGGATATCAACTCATCGGCCTTACAAATATTCCTATATGCTCCACTCTTCATTTTTGTATCGTCGCTGATGCCAGCAGGGTTGAACACAATAGCGGGACATTGCAAAACCAAAGCATTGTTAATCGATATACCCCCACCAAGCGAATGGCCAACAAAACGCAATGATGCACCCTGACATTCAGCACCTCGTTTAATCTTACGGGCATTGTCTAACGCAAGCTTATATTGATCCGACTCGCCAATTATTTGGGTGATGTTAGCCTTCCAATCGTTTGGATTCGTTGGATTTGTACCTGCCACGGCATAGACATACTCTACCCTACCATTATTACTACGTTTATAAACGGCAGAGACCAAGCCTGTACCATCCACATCAACCAATTTAAGATGAGCAAAATCAGAACAACGATGCCAACCACCTATCAAATTTGTTTCCCGATCATTGTAAACATCGCTGGCCATATAAACTGCCTCGCGATAAATAGTATTGTTTTTTAGCAAAAGTCTTGTGTCCTCGTATTGTTTTTTTGACGAGATCTTGTATAAGATACGTCCTATAGAAATAGCCGACAATATTCCAGTTTTTGAAATGCCATCTATTTCATCGAGGAAACAATCAATTGCCGATTCAACATAATTATCTTTAGCTGCTACCGTCCCACCCTTCCTTAGAGATCTATCACCTATTACAGGAAGTCTTGCATCATCGCCAGCATTCTCGTTGACAGTTTTTTCTTTTTCATTAACATCAAGTAAATCCCAAAACGACATTGTTCTTAAAATATATATACTGATAAACAAAGGATTGGCTTGATAAGTTCAAGCCAATCCATAACTAAATTATATAAGAATTGTTACCAACGGTTGTAGTGGATATTTTCGGGGTTCCACTTGTCTTTAGGCTCTGTCTGTTCGGCAGGATAGCCAACAGGGATGATGCAGAACGGCACGACCTGGTCGGGCAAGCCAAGACCGGCACGCACTGGGTCCATACGGTTGGCGTATGGATAGCAAGCTGTCCACACAGCACCCAAGCCATAAGCATGAGCTGCAAGGAGGAGGTTTTCGGCACAAGCGCCCATATCGCTGGTCCAGTTACCATTAGGACGTACCTCGCCATTGGTGAGCTGAGGATGCGACCATGTGGTGTCGGCACAAAGCACAAAGACCACCGCAGCCTGTTTGTATTTCTCGAGGTTCATGTTGTCGGCGCCAAAGATGGTGTCGAAGTTGGTCTTGTCGGTAAGTACCACAAAACGCCAAGGGCGGACATCCATGCCGGTAGGTGCAGCCATAGCGGCACGAAGAAGGGTCTCGATAGTGTCGGCGGAGACCTCCTGCGAGGTGTAGGCACGCACACTGTGGCGCGTCATGATGGTGTTCATCACCTGATTGGTAGCATTGTCGTTTTGCATAGGGCATTGTTTGTTTTGATTGCAGCAAGCGCCAAAGATGAGAGCGCAAGCAATAGCCGCAAGAAATGATAAATGTTTCATTGTTTATAAAAAATTAAAAATAAGGTTTACGCAAGACGTTCCATGACAAGGGCTATGGCATCGCGCATCTGACGGTGATAGTCATTGAGGAAACGACCAGTAGAGCGGTTGGCAATAACGAGACAGACGGTAAGCGCCTGATGTCCCATAAGTGCCGAGAGGCCATAGATGGCAGATGTCTCCATTTCGAAATTGATGATACGGTTGCCATTCCAAGAAAATTGCGACAGGCGATTGGGGAGGTCTGGCACCGCTGGAGCTATACGCAGGTTGCGTCCTTGTGGAGCATAGAATCCGCCAGCAGTGGCTGTGATACCTTGCACCATGCCGTCTGCCACCTTGTCGAGCAGCGCTTTGCTACATGAGGCGGCGTATGGCCGTGCGGCAGCATGCGGCAAGGGGACGAAGTGACAGAAAGCGTCGGCAAGCTGAGCTTCAAGCTGATTGTCGTCGTGCTGATAATAATGCAGCAAGCCGTCGAGGCCTATGGCATAGCGACTTGCTACGAGGGACTCCACGTCAGCCTCTGGCTGTAGCGAGCCACAGGTGCCAAGACGCACAAGGTTGAGTGTGCGATGGTTGGGTTTGATGTCGCCAGTAGCAAGGTCGATATTTGCCGCCGCATCGAGTTCAGACACCACAATATCGATATTGTCGCACCCCATGCCTGTAGAGAGTGCCGTAAAACGATGACCATGGTATAGTCCAGTAACAGAGAAAAGCTCGCGATTGTGCGTCTCACATTCTACATGTTCAAGCACACTGTCGCGAAATATGGCTATACGGCTTGGGTCGCCAACCAGCAGCACGTCGTCTGCCAACATGTCGCCATTGAGATGGATATGATACAACGTGCCATCGGGAGCAAGCGTGAGTTCACTGTCTTTACGCATAGGGCAATAAATTTTAGATTGTTAAGAGACTACATAATTTGTTTTACCGCCTCGCTGACGGCATCGTTCAAGCCATCGAGAAGCTTGCCACCGGCGGTGGCATAGCCTGGCTGACCACCGCCACCGCCCTGCATGGCCTTGGCAGCTGTGCGAATGATATTACCTGCATTGAGGCCTGCATCAACACGATTCTGACCGAGTGCAACAAGGAGAGAAGGCTTGTCGGCATAGTTGCTGCCAAGCACCAGAGCCATATCGGGATACTTGGACCGCAGCTGCATAACGGCATCGCGCAGTTGAGCGAGGTCGCAATCCAGCACCTTGGAGTAGACTGGCGTCTTCTCCACCTCTGCCGCCAGCTGACTGCACAGAGCGGCAGCCTGCTTTTTGTATTCCTGTTCCAACTGGCTGCGCAAGGCAACATTGTCGTCTTGCAACTTGGCAATGGTAGCAGTAAGATCTTTGGGATTTTTGAACATCTCGCGCAAAGCGTCGAGCTGGTCTTGCATAGTGTCGGCATACGACTGAGCGACATAGGAGGTTACCGCCTCGATACGGCGCATGCCAGCGGCTATAGCGCCTTCGCTAACAATACGCAACTGACCTATGCGACCTGTATTGGAGATATGCGTACCACCGCAGAACTCAACACTATCGGCGAACTTAATGACACGCACCTTGTCGCCATACTTCTCACCAAAGAGAGCCATAGCACCAAGCTTGCGAGCCTCATCGATAGGCATGTCGCGATGTTCTTCGAGTGGGATGGCGGCGCGGATGTCGTCGTTGACAATTTTTTCTACCTGACGTATCTCATCGTGAGAAAGCTTGGCAAAATGACTAAAGTCGAAACGCAGACGCTGAGCGTCGACGCTGGAGCCTTTCTGCTCGACATGCGTGCCGAGCACCTTGCGGAGAGCCTTGTGGAGGAGATGGGTGGAAGAGTGGTTGCACTCTATGGCCTCGCGGCGTTCGGCATCGACCTGTGCCTGAAAGACCTCGTCGAGGTTGGCAGGAAGATTATTGACTATATGCACAATAAGTCCATTTTCTTTCTTTGTGTCGACAACAGGCGTAGCAACACCAGCAGCAGTTATGGTGCCTTTGTCGCCAACCTGACCGCCACTCTCGCCATAAAAAGGAGTCTGGTCGAGGACAAGCTGATAAAACTCGCGGTCTTTGGCTTTAACATGACGATAACGCACTATACGACATTCGGTAGATAGCACGTCGTAGCCCAAGAATCGTTGTTCTGCATTGGGTATAAGCTCCACCCAGTCGTCGTTTTCTACCACAGCGGCAGCACGGCTGCGAGCCTTCTGTTCGGCAAGACCTTTTTCGAAGCCAGGCATGTCGACCGTCCAGCCCTTTTCGGACGCCATAAGCTGAGTGAGGTCGATAGGGAAGCCATAGGTGTCGAAAAGCTCGAAAGCGAAAGCGCCATCGATAACCTTCTTGAGAGCGTCAGCCTTGGCGATATAGTCCTCAAAACGGCCTATGCCGTTGGCGAGAGTCTTGAGGAACGCCTGTTCCTCTTCGAGGATTATACGCTCGACAAGCTGTTGCTGCTTGGCAAGTTCTGGGAACTGATGTCCCATCTGTGCTACAAGCGTAGGCACCATCTTGCACAAGAAAGGCTCTTTGAACGAGAGGAAAGTGTAGCCGTAGCGGACGGCGCGTCGCAAGATACGACGAATGACATAACCAGCCTTGGCATTGGAAGGAAGCTGACCATCGGCGATGCTGAAGCTGACGGCGCGCAGATGGTCGCTACAGACACGCAGAGCGATGTCGTGCTGAGGATTGACGCCATACGTTACGCCTGCCAACGAGGCAAGTTTTTGGATAAGCGGTTGAAAGACATCGGTGTCGTAGTTGCTTTTCTTGCCTTGCATAACCATGCAGAGACGCTCGAAGCCCATACCTGTATCGATATGCTTTGCCTTAAGAGGCTCAAGAGTACCATTAGCCAGACGGTTGTACTGCATGAATACAAGATTCCATATCTCTATCACTAACGGATTATCCTTGTTGACGAGCTCCTTGCCAGGCACCTTGGCCTTGTCGGCAGGGTCGCGAAGGTCGACATGTATCTCGCTGCAAGGGCCACATGGTCCCTGGTCGCCCATCTCCCAAAAGTTGTCCTTCTTGCTGCCACGCAGTATGCGCTCTTCAGCGATATGCTCTTTCCAGAAGTCGTAGGCCTCGCTGTCCATGGCAAGACCTTCCTTCTCATCGCCGCCGAAGACAGTAACATACAGATTTTCCTTTGGTATGCCCATCACCACAGTAAGAAACTCCCAACCGTAAGCGATAGCCTCTTTTTTGAAATAGTCGCCAAACGACCAGTTGCCCAACATCTCGAACATGGTATGATGATAGGTGTCGTGGCCAACCTCTTCAAGGTCGTTGTGCTTGCCACTGACGCGCAAGCATTTCTGCGAGTCGCAGGCACGAGGATAAGGTGCGACGGCATTGCCGAGGAAAATATCCTTGAACTGATTCATACCAGCATTGGTAAACATAAGCGTAGGGTCGTTTTTCACAACCATAGGAGCACTTGGCACCACATGATGCGACTTCGACTCGAAAAATTGTAGAAACTTGGAACGGATTTCGTTGGATGTCATTGTTATAAAAAAATTAAAAACACAAAATTAGAACTCGTCACGCTCGACGAGCAAGATAGCACTCTGAGGGATGATAAAATATTTCTCTCCGTTATATTTAATCTCAGTGGCGTTTTTTTGAAGATAAATGGCGACATCACCTGGCTGCACTTGCAACGGCAGATAACGAACCTGGTCTCGGTTGCTGTTCCATTCCTCGCCATCATTGTTAGACGGCAAGGCATAACCCGGGCCACATTTCAAGATAAGTCCAGTCTGTATCTCCTCCTTGTCCTGATAATTGGCTGGCAACAACAAACCAGTCTTTGTCATACGTTCACAAGCAGGACGGACAAGCACACGGTCACCGATTACAATAAGTTTATCTAAATCACTCATATATAAAAACATAAACTTTCATCACAAAGAGCCAGACAACATACAATTAGGCTCTTGTATAGAAGCGTTAGAAGATGCAAAAGTACTAATTTTTTTAGAGAAGCGAAACAGTTACAAATATTATTTGTACTTTTGCAAAATGTGTAAAATGTGTATATAGTGCATAAAAGCCACATAAAAGCCACGTTTTTCGAGAAGCCAAGTAGATAAAGCAAGCTCAGCTTGCACTATGCTGAATGAAGAAAGACAATGCTATAAAAGAACAAAATTATACTTTATCGTGCCGACATTCGACCCTTCAACAATACAGCAAGTCGCATTGCACCGCATAGGCAACAAAGCCACAGCCGAAGGCTACATACTTTCCGACAAGCTGCTGCCACTCAACGAACAGCTGCAAGAAGTACTGATGCAATACTTTGTCAGCCCATTCAAAGGCGACGAATACTTCAACCTCTTCGATGAAGTAAACATTGAGATGAACGACATATACCGATATGTTACCGACATCTTCAACAATCCCGACACACTGCTCGACACCTCGCGCGAGATAGCCAAAAAACTCTACGATTCCTCCACCCACGCCAACATAAAAGGCGGCGACCTATTTGTGGTATACTTCGACGAATGCTCCATGAACGGCGAGAAATGCAGCGCCATAGGCCTGTTCAAAGCCGAGAACCAAGACCGCTATCTCAAGATAGGCTACAGCGAAGAGCAGTGGAGCAAGCTCGACGGCGACGAGAGTGCCAAGGCAACATTCAACATAGAGATAGCCAAAGGCATCAACGTCAACAAGCTTGACAAAGGCGCCATCATCTTCAACCTCAGCCGCGATGAAGGCTACATAGTAAGCACCGTAGACGCCACCAACCGCAGCCTCGATGCCGCCTACTGGCGCGACACATTCTTACAAATACGACAGCGCGAAGACGAATACTACAACACCCACACCGAGATGACTGCTTACAAAAAATTCGTTACCGACGAATTGCCTCAAAAATTTGAGAACGTAAGCAAAGCCGACCAAGCCGACCTGCTAAACCGCAGCATGGAATACTTCAAACAAAACGACACCTTCGACGTACAGCACTTTGCCGAGGAGGTTATAGCCCAACCCGAAGTGATAGAGAGCTTTACCCAATACCGCGAACAGTACCAGCGCGACAACGCCATAGAACTCGCCGACCAATTCGACATCGACGACAGCGCTGTAAAGAAACAGTCGCGAGCCTACAAAAGCGTTATTAAACTCGACAAAAACTTCCATATCTACGTTCACGGCAACCGTGAACTAATAGAACAGGGCGAGGACGAACGCGGCAAATTCTACAAAGTATACTACAACGAAGAAAATTAACGCAACATAATATTAGTATGAAAAACAAGCTAATAATCTTAATAGCCACCATCTGCATTGCCACCAACGCCATGGCACAAGAGCAAGTGAGTGCACTCTTTGGCATGAACAACTACTACCTGCCACAAGAACGCAAGGCATACGTAGAGACATACCTCTCATTCGACGCCAACAGCATGCACTTTGCAAGCAACGGCAAAGGACAATACATGGCCACCGCCGACATAGTTCTACTGGCACGCCAGGGCGACTCAGTAGTATACATAAAAAAATACGCTCTCAACAGCCCTGCCATTACCGACAGCAGCCAGCATAACTTCAACTTCCTCGACCTCCAACGTTTCTATCTCGCCAACGGCAGCTACACCCTTGAACTAAGCGTGAAAGACCGCAACAGCAAAGCCGATGCCGCCACCCTGGCTCAAAAAATCAACATCGACTACAACCGCAAGCTGCCCACCATGAGCAAGCCACAGCTGATGGCATCGGTGAAAAAGACAGAAAAAGAGAACATATTGTCGCGCAGCGGCTACGACATGGAGCCATACGTCGGCGACTTTATACCCGAAGAGATAAGCCAGCTGAACATATACTACGAGGTGTACAACCTTCAACGCGAAATAGGCAGCAAGCCATTCCTCTCCTATGCCTACATCGAAGAACAAGCCACAGGGCGCCGCGCTGAAGACATACAGCATGTGGCACGCCACAATACCAACGAACTGGTGCCAGTGTTTACCGTTCTTGACATTCGCAACCTGCCATCAGGCAACTACAACCTTGTAGTAGAGATACACGACAAGAACAACGAGACACTGCTATACAGCAAGCTGCCATTCTACCGTTCCAATCCTTCAGCCACCATTGTCGACGACATAGCCCCCGCCGAAGGCACCTTTGCCGCCGACATCAACGACGAGACCCTGCTCAACTACTACCTCGGAGCGCTATATGCCATAGCCTCGCCAATGGAAAACCAGACCATCAAAGAGCTCTGCAAGAAACCCGGATTGAAAGAAAAGCAAGCATTCTTCTATCATTTTTGGCAAGAACGCGCCGGTCTGAACGCCAAAGACAAATGGTTTGAATACCGCAGCTGGATAGAATATACCGACAAAGCTTTCGCCTTTCCCCACACACCAGGCCATCAGACCGACCGCGGTCGCGTATACCTGCAATACGGCCCCCCTGACTTTATACGCGACGAGAAAAACTTTGTTGGCGCCCTCAAACTCGGCAGCGGCACCAATATGAGCCGCCAAATAGCTGGCGGAGTGAACTCTGAATCGCAAGGACACATACACTACCTGCCCTACCAGCTATGGCGCTACAACAAGCTGCCCACCGACGACGCCAACCGTGTATTTATCTTCTGGGACGAGTTCCGCTCCGGGTTATATAAGATACTGGTCTCCAACGCACGCGGCGAACTGATAGACCCACTATGGGAACGTCGCCTGTCGCAACAGCAATTAGGAGAATATGTAGTAGGCGAGGTCGGCGAACAATTTCAACGCGGCTACTAAGAATCATCTAAAAACTTATTGTCTTGCTCTACTTTATTATATACTATATAATACGATACCGTCGCAAAGTTACTCGCGACAACATACTACACTCGTTCCCCGACAAGAGCGAAGACGAGCGCAGAGAAATAGAACGACGCTACTACCACCATCTTTGCTACCTGCTATACGAAGGCTTCTTCAACCTTTTTGCAAGCATAGAGCAGATAAAGCGCCGCTACAAGATACTCAATCCCGAAGTGGCAGACAAATACTACCTCAACGGACGTAGCATAATACTGCTCTCGTCGCACTACAACAACTGGGAAT
>JAZRVD010000208.1:0-2146 GCA_045598945.1 Bacteroidales bacterium
TAAGCATTATTTCTTAGGGCATAGGGAGCTGTTTGCTGGCTTCAAGATCTATGATTTGGAAGAAGAGTGGACGGAATATCCTGTAATGAGCTTTACAATGAGCTCTTTCAAGTATTGCGACTCCGATGGCGTAAGGCGTGTCTTGGGGTCGAAGCTTGAAGAGTATGAGGAGAGGTTTGGCTTGAATGTCAAAATTGACGTGCCTGGAGAGCGTTTTGCAAGGTTGATAAAACAGTTGCATGCTCAAACAGGCAAGAAAGTGGTGGTGCAGCAGATAGAGTCGAAAGGCTATGCTGTCGCATGATAGAAGCCGGGCTCCAATGTGGTGCGCATAGGTGTCGCCTTCGCTCGTGAGACACGCACTGTGGAGCAATGGAAGGTCGTTAAATAAAAATAGATAACAAATATAAATTCTTTTTTGCTTATGAAACTTATCAAACTGTTTTGTGTTGCTCTGGCGTTGCTTGTCGCAGTGCCTGCAATGGCTCAGGAGCGTCAGGATGTCAATATCCGTGTTCAGCGTATATGGAGCAATGGCGAGTACTGCTCTTTCACCTCCTTGGTGAAGTTCAAGGGCAAATACTATGTGTCGTTCAGAGAGAGCGACTCGCACCAGATCCTCAACAAGAAGAATCGCAATGGCAAGGCACGCGTCATTGTGAGCGAAGACGGCGAGCATTGGCGTTCTGTGGTGCTGTTGGGCAAGGATGGCTACGACATCCGCGACCCCAAGCTTAGCATCACTCCTGACGGCAGGCTGATGATGAATGCCGGCGGCTCTATCTACAAGGACCTCAAGTTCGCCGGCATGGTGCCGCAAGTCTCCTTCAGCGCCGATGGCGAGCATTTCAGCGACTTCGAGCCCATGCAGCTGCCGGCAGAGATCACCAAGGGCAGCGAGTATGTGTGGCATATAGAGTGGCACGACGGCGTGGGCTATGGCGTGAGCTATGGCAGCGGCCTGGCGCTGGTCAAGACCACCGACGGCTTGCACTACGACCTTGTAACCAAGCTGGACATGCCAGGCTTCCCAAACGAGGCCACAGTGCGCGTCAATTCAAAAGGCACCATGGCCATGATATTGCGTCGTGAGGAAGGACAGCGTCACGGCGCATGGGGTGTCAGCGAGCCGCCTTACACCTCGTGGAATTGGAAAGAGATGGACGTGCCACTTGGCGGCCCCGACTTCATCTTCACCACCGACAGCACCACCATCGTGGCCAGCCGTTCCCTCTATAGCACCGAGAAGACCATGCTCTTCAACGGCAATATGCGCGGCAAGGTTGAGGAGGTCTGCATCCTGCCGTCGGGCGGCGACGACAACAGCTACACCTCTATGATGCAGGTTGGCGACGATATGTGGGTAACCTACTATTCGAAACACGAGGGCGAGAAGGCCTCCATCTATCTTGCCAAGATCCCCATGTCGGTATTTAGCAAAGGCATCACCTCGCAATATTTCTATAAGGAGAAGCTTACATCCCTATAGTAGTTTGTTCCTACGAGGTGTCGTCAACTAAAAAAGTCGACCCGCAACGCCAATCCAATTGTATGGACGTGGCATGCCGTATCTCTTTCTGTGTGACATGAAAATTGGATTTCGATAGAGTCTTTCGATGACAGCCGAAATGGATACTGTTATTTTGAGTCGAAATAATTGCGTAAAGACGCAATTATTTCGACTCTGTTTTAGCGTTTATGTGGATGAAAAAAGTGTTTTTGTTATACTGTGCAAAATGGTGGATAGTCATCTTTCTCTTTTGTTTTTTAGGAAATGTTTTTTGCCTTTGGCTGAACGTGAATTATCGCGAAAGTAACATGATTTTTCAAAAATCCCCTATTATTGCTTTGTCCATTTGGCTTGGCAAGAAAACGCCAATCCAAAGAAAAAAACATTTACGATAATTTACGTTTAATTTATGGATATTTACGTTTATGAAAAGAAAATCATAAGTGTGGAAACTTTAGTTGCAAGGAATAAAATGATAAACAAATAAAATATAGGAATTGTCTCAGAATGATACTGCCTATTCATAATGTCTTCGTTGGCGGAAGTTATTAACATTGTGTAACAAATAGTGTGCGGTATTCAAGAAATAGTGTATCTTTGCACTTTCAATGTGATGCTAATGTTTATGCAAAATAG
>JAZRVD010000209.1:0-1453 GCA_045598945.1 Bacteroidales bacterium
TAGTAGTGATAGTATTCGCCCGTTACGCTATACTGTACGCCATACCACTCGTGCGAACGGCAGTTGGTGTCGCGTGTCTTGACACCCTCGCCCTGACATACGCCGCCTATGGAGAGGTGCAAGATGCTGATGCTGTCGCAGTCGTTGACAGCCTTGACGCCGTTGTAGTTGGTGTCGCGGTAGGTGCCAGAGGCGCTGAGCGTCTTGCCGTGCCATGAGTATGTGCTGGCATCAGCCGTCTCGCTGACTTCGAGGATGCCATTATGATGACAAGTGAGATGCAAAGTATCTACTACAAGACATCCGTTCACATCGGTAGATGGATGCAGATAAATACCCGACTCATAGTAGGTGTTGCCGCTCAATGGCCATGTGTAGCTGTTGCAAGCCGTTTCGGTATATGCATGATGCTCGCCTTCGCAACCTGTACCGCCACCACCTATAGTGAGCAGCAGCACCGATATGCTGTCGCAGCCGTTGACAGCCTTGACACCATTGTAGTTGGTGTCGCGATAGACAGTAGACTCGGTGAATGTCTTGCCATGGAAAGTATACGACACATCGTCGGAGGCTATAATCTCGTTTACGCCACTATGGTTGACAGTGAGATAGAGTGTATCGACACCCATGCACTCGTCGTTGTGTACATTAAGATAAGTGCCACTGTATGTGTATGTATTCAGATTCCAGTGAGCAGTGTCGCACACTGTGCGTTTTTGTGAAGTATAGCCCGCACTGTTGACAACGAAATTTATCACAGCCACATGGCACGAAGCCAGATTAGGAGCAATCGAGGTGTCGCGCAATGTTGTAGAAGAATAGTAATCATTGCCTTTCCAAGTAATCTTATTGCATACAGACACATTGGATAGTGCCGAGTCGCCATAGTACACCACCAAGTTGAGGCGTACCACCGAGTCAACATATTCCATGTCGGTATTCATAATACTCGAGCCGTGAGGTATCACAAAAGTATAGATACCTGTGGTGTCGTAGGTATTGCCATGCCATGTATATTCGTTGCAAGCGGTGTCGTAGAGGTCGCCAAATACAGCCTCCTTGATAGAGATATGCAGCACCCTTATGCTGTCGCAGCCCGAAGCGTTGACAGTGGTGTCGAAATACACGCCGCTCTCAGTAATATGCTGGTTGTAGTTGCTTATAGAGAAGTCGGGATACCTGCCCGCAACAGCATGCCTATTCCAGTCGTAATATTGATAGATATATACTGGTGGCTCTTGACGAGGTGAAGGCAATGTGTCGTGAACAGTACTGCTGTGTCCAACAGTCAGACGCAATGTGTCAATATTCAAGCACGATGTTTCTTCATCAGGATAGAGTGCGAGGAACGTACCCGAATTGTTGTACGAAGCGTCTTGGACGGTCCAGTAGAACGAGCCGCAGGTATGAGTGTCTATCACTGTATGATGACCCGACTTGATAGTCAAGTTGA
>JAZRVD010000210.1:0-5541 GCA_045598945.1 Bacteroidales bacterium
CTCGCCCTGTAAGGGCAACAGCACTATCCACACTTAGTTCTACAAGTAGCTTGCAAAGACGTTGGAGTTTCTCTGGATTAGCAACAATAGTACGTATTTTATTGATGTACTATATCAACATGGAAGTTTTCCTCAATCTGATGCTGACATGCAAAAATACTCACGAAAATGTCAGACTCACCACCTGATAACACAAAAGAATAATAAGGGGAGGGCTTGCCATAAACACAAGTATAGCATAATTCTTTACTATCAATGGATTAAACTATACGATTTGTGATTTAGCGGACAGTGATGAATAGCAATAAAATAGAAGGCGCCTCGATGAGGCGCCTTCTATTTTATTATACCTTGTTCCCGCTTATTTCTCTCTGAAATATATTGTAATAGGCACGCCGTGGAAGTCCCACAGCTCGCGCATGCGGTTTTCTACAAAGCGGATGTAGGTGTCGCGGATGTATTGCGGCAGATTGCAGAAGAAGACGAACTGGGGGTAGGCGGTGGGGAGCTGGGTGATGTATTTCACCTTTATCCATTTGCCCTTGACCGATGGTGGCGGGTTCTGCTCTTTGACGATGGGCAGGAGGGTGTCGTTGAGCTCGGCGGTGCTGATGCGACGCGTGCGTGCTTCGTAGACGGCTTTGGCGGCTTCTAACACCTTGAAGATGCGTTGCTTGTTGATGACGGAGGTGAAGATGATAGGCACGTCGTCGAAGGGGGCTATGCGGCTGCGTATGAGCTGCTCATATTCTTTGTGGGTGTTGGTGTTTTTCTCTACGAGGTCCCATTTGTTGACCACTATCACCAGTCCTTTGTGGTTGCGCTGTACGAGGCTGAAGATGTTGAGGTCTTGCTGTTCGAGGCCTTGCGTGGCGTCGAGCATGAGTATGCATACGTCGCTGGCTTCGATGGCGCGGACGGAGCGCATGACGGAGTAGAACTCAAGGTCTTCGCTGACTTTCTGTTTCTTGCGCAGTCCTGCCGTGTCTACGAAGTTGAAGTCGAAGCCGAAGAGGTTGTAGTGGGTGTATACGCTGTCGCGCGTGGTGCCAGCAATGGGTGTAACGATGTTGCGCTCGGTGCCGGTGATGGTGTTGATAAAGGAGCTCTTGCCCACGTTGGGCCTGCCTACTATGGTGATGCGCGGCAGGTTGTCGGTGGGGTCGTCGGTGCCTTCGTCGAAGTCAGCCACCACAGCATCCAAGAGGTCGCCGGTGCCGCTGCCGGTGATGCCGGCGATGGGGTAGGGGTCGCCGAGTCCGAGTGCGTAGAACTCGCCGAGGGTGTCCATGTTGCGCGAGTTGTCTACCTTGTTGGCTACAAGCATGACGGGCTTGCTGCAGCGGCGCAGCATGTGCGCCACGTCTTCGTCCATGGGTGTGAGGCCTTCGTGGGCGTCGACGAGGAAGAGTATGACATCGGCCTCGTCGATGGCGAGGCTGACCTGCTTGCGGATTTCTTGTTCAAAGGTGTCGTCGCCACCCATGACATAGCCGCCTGTGTCGATGACTGAGAACTGCTTGCCGTTCCAGTCGCTGTGGCCGTACTGGCGGTCGCGCGTTACACCGCTGGTTTCGTCGACGATGGCTTTGCGGCTTTCGGTGAGTCGGTTGAAGAGGGTGGACTTGCCCACGTTGGGGCGTCCTACTATTGCTACAATGTTAGACATGGTGAGTTGTAAGAGTTAAAGAATGATAGGTTGATAGTTGCTTTCGTTGTTTTTTTCAGCAGCTTTTTTGTGTGGGTTGTTGCCGAAGAGGATGTTCATACCAAACTGTAGGTTTACGCCTTTTATGTCGACGGCGTAGAAGTTGGAGATGTAGTCGACCATGCAGAAGAGCTGAAGGGCGTTGCCTGGGGTGATGGTGATGCCGGCGCCGGGGTTGATGATGGAGCCTTTCTTGCCGTCGAAGGCGAGGGCGTTGGCAACCATGATGTCGAGCCAGTATTTGATAGAGAGGCTGGCAGAGATGGAGAGGTTGCTGCGGTAGTGCCCTTTGGAGGTGTAGAAGATGCCGTTGTCCCACTCGCCGTGGTAGAGGAGGTTGAGACGGAGGAAGTTGTTGGGGATATACGAGCCGCCGAGGTAGACGCGTGTAGGCACGCCGTACCAGTAGTCTTCGCCATCTTTGTCGCAGATGTTGAAGATGTTGGCTATGGTGTCTGCCACTTTGTTGGCATAGTCGTTTTGGTACTCACCGCCGGAGAAGAGCTCGGTGAGGTCGGCGCCAGAGAACTGGAACGATTTGTTTTCAGACTCGGTGTATTTGACGTTTTTGGTCCAGTGTATGCCGGGACCGAGGTCGATGATACTTGCAGAGAGGACGAAGTGGCTGAATGTGTATTTGAAACCGAGGTCGAAGGTTAGGCCCATGTTGCCTGAGTTGAGGAGCAGCTTGCTGGCGTCGATGTCGTCTTCAAAGGCGTCGGAGCGCATGACGCGGTAGTTTAGCTCGCCATAGATGGTGCTGTAGGCGTTGTCGGAGGCGTAGAGGCTGAGGCGGGTATTGTCGGTATAGGCGTTGAGGACACCGTTGAGAATGTTGACATGCATGCCTATGGCAAGCTTGTTGGCGTTGTAGCCCATGCCTATGGAGAAACGCTCGTAGGCTTGCAAGTGGAGCAGCTCGTCGGCATCGACGACAATTCTGTTTTCTTCGCCAATCTGGTTGATGAAGCCCTCTTTAAGCACACGGTGTATGTTCTCGTTGAAGTTGAGGGCGAAGTCGGAACGCACGCCAGCGTTGAAGTTGAAGAAGAGTTTGCCGGCACGGAAGCCGAAGCCCAAGAGGTCGTTGCCAAAGGCGAGATGAAGGCGGCGGTTGTCGGCGAGGGTCTGGGTGATGTCGAGGACGTTAAGGTCGTAGCGTTCTTCTGTCTCGTTGTAGGTGAAGTTGAGGTCGCTGTAGCATAGCGGCAGACCTACGCTGATGTTGGTATAGGGTAGGGATATGTATACGTTTCTCGTCTGAGGGAAGAAGGCGGGGTTCATGCCGTTGGCTTGCGGCATGTTGTAGGAGTTGTATATAAGGTCGTTGCGTTCAAGCATCTGTGCCTGTGTGCTAAGGCCGCCGACGAGCATGGCGAGCAAGAGGGCTATATATATATGATGTTTTTTCATGGTTGATGTTGTTTTAGAATAATACAAAAATATGTGTTATTGCGTATATCCGAAAACGGTCTGTTGTATAGCGCCGTTTTCATGCCTTGGCAGAGGGAGACATGACATGCCACGTCTCTATGCTTTTGGCTTATTGAAAACGGTTTTTCATGAACTCGTCGGAGGGGTTGGAGAGTAGATATAGCGATGTGGAGAGTTTGTTGTATTCTAATACTGAGACAGCTTTGTTGTATTCAGGAGTGTTGAGGGTAATGGTCAGCACAAGTTTGTCGCCAGTGGCGAGTTGGTCGACGTCGTGCTTGTTGATTTGTACAAGCATGTGCGACTCGGTCTGGCCGTCGGTGTGATATACAAGCTTGTTGTGGAGTGTTTCGGGTATGATGTTGGGGGCTTGTACAACGTGGTTGGGCTTGAAGATGTGTACAGGCTTGCCGTTGAGCGACACGGGATTGTTGTTGATGTCGATAAGCATGTCGCTGATGGTGAAGCTGAGGGGCAGCGTGTTGATAAAGCGTACGGCGAGGTAGAATGATGAGGAGAGAGCCACTTTGTTGCTGGTGGTGGAGAGGGCCTCTTTGATTTTCTCGATAGGAAAATCTATGGTGTCTTGATATACAATGTTTTTGCAGGCTATGCGAAGTGGAAAGTGAGCACCGATGGTGGTGGTGTAGATCATGGAGTCTAATTGTATGGTGTTGCGGAAATAGTGGTTGTAGTTGCCGTTTTGTATAGATTGAAGGTCGGAGGCTGAGATGTTGTCGTCGGTTATTTCGAGGTGCATCTGCAACTCGTAGTGCAGACGTTTGGGGCGGTTGATGAAGAGCTGGGCTATCTTGTCGTCGGCGACGGATTTGCTGCTGTCGAGGATAGGAATGTTGATGCCTTTTTGCAGCTCGGCGACAGAGATTTTTTGGTTGTCGTTCTGGGTGTAGAGTGGCGAGATGGTGCCGTCTTCGCTGACTACGCTGATTTTGAGGTTGTTGAAATAGGCGTTGGTGATATATTTCTTGAGTGGCGTGTCGTTGGTCTTGACGTATGCTTTGAGTAGAATGTCGAGGTTGGCGTAGATGCCCTCTATTTTGAAGTTCTCGTTGTCGATTTCGGGGAAGTTCTTGAAGAGGTCGATAGAGAGGTCGCCGCTAATGGTGTTGACAAAGTCGGGTATCTTGCTGCCTTTTGCCGCTTTGGGAGACGAGGAGTTGGCGAAGTTTATGCTCTCTGTATACGAGTCGTTATAGTTGATTACGAGGAGGTCGTTTTCAAAGGTTATCTCGCATTCGGTGTGCTGCCATTTGCCTAAAAGTTCGCCTGCATTGATAGAGCTGCTGCCCAACGGGAGGCCAAAGGATATGTCGTCCATAGATACGCCTACGTTGTCAAGCTCTTCAAAGTCGCCTTCTTTGGTGCAGGCTCCAAGAATGAGGCTTATAGCTAATGCAAAGAATAGGTGTTTCTTTTTCATACGGTTGATATTGTTTTGGTTAAACATCAATTTTTACATCTTTTAATATGCAAATATACATTTTTTTATTAAAATGTTAATTTCATTGACATATAGTGGTGTAATATATTGAACTTAAGTCTTTTTTAGGCTATTTGTCGATACGCACATGCCTGAGGTCGAGAGTGCCGAGCGCGTTGGTGTATAGTCCGCTGACGTTGCGATGGGTGAAGCGCAGCGTCTGGTCGTAGTATAGCACCACCACTGGAGCGTCTTGCATGACGATGCTGTCCATCTGACGATAGTAGGAGGTGCGGAGGCTGTCGTTGGTGCAGCTGCGGCAGAGGCGGTAGAGCTTGTCGTACTGGCTGTTGGAGTAGTGGGTATAGTTGGGGCCTTCGGGGGCGCGGTTGGGGGAATAGAAGAGCGACAGGTAGTTCTCGGCGTCGGGGTAGTCGGCTATCCACGACTTGCGAAACCATGCCGCCTTGCCTTGTGCTACCTGCTCGCTGAGAGCCGCCGGTGGGCATACGTCGAGGGTTATCTTGATGCCTATAAGTTCGAGCTGCTGCTGTATGTATTTGCAGAGGTCGAGGTAGTTGGCTGTGGTGGTGAGGGCTATGGGCGGCAGTCCGTCGCCGTTGGGGTAGCCTGCTTCGGCAAGCAGCTCTTTGGCGTGTTGTGGGTTATAGGGGTAGACGGGACCGGCGGTGGTGTCGAAGCCTGGCAGACCGCAGGGTATGAAGCCGTAGACTCCGGGCTTGCCAACGTTGTTGCGCAGGTATTTCATCATCTTCTCGCGGTCGAAGCCGTAGTTGATGGCCTGACGTATGCGGCGGTCGTGGAGTGGCGTGTTGTCGCCGTCCATCACAAAGCCAAGGTATTCGGTGTTGAGGAAGGGTATGGAGATGAGCTGCAGGCTGCCTGTGTATTTCTCTTTGAGCTGACCGGTGCGTGTCAGCAGCTCGTCTTTGTAGGA
>JAZRVD010000211.1:0-1132 GCA_045598945.1 Bacteroidales bacterium
CCTTTGTGGTTTTTATTCTTTTTTTTCAAGCAACAAATTTTCTTGTATTTCTGTTGGCTTGTATTAGCTCGATGTTTTGCTTCTCTTTTGTTGGCGTTTGGCACTGTCGTTGCCGTGCGTCATCATTTCGTCTTACTGTCAGCCATCTGTTAGGCGATGTTGGCATATATCAGTCTGTCTAATAACATGCGTTTCGTTATCATCGAGCCTACAAAGAGAGAATCTGCAATGTAGTACATCACAGTTTGAAGTTGTCTTTCAGTGTGCAGCTGCGGTTTAGCACAAGATGCTCCTTGGTGCTGTCGCGGTCTGTGCAGAAGTAGCCCATTCTCTCAAATTGGTAGCGACGTGGCGCCTCTACGCCATTTTCCTTCGTCATGCTGGCACATTCGTCAGCAAGACATGGCTCCAGTTTGCATCCGTGCAGCACTTGTAGCGAGTTGGGGTTGAGATTGTTGAGAAACGTCTTGCCTTCGGGTGCCTCGTCGGGTGTCTCGGTGGCAAATAGGCGGTCGAAGAGTCTGATTTCTGCATCAACGGCATGTTGTGCGCTAACCCAGTGTATCGTCCCTTTAACTTTGCGGCCGTCGGGTGCGTCGCCGCCTCGTGTGGCTGGGTCGTAGGTGCAGTGTATGCATGTTATGTTGCCTTCGGCGTCTTTCTCTACACCGGTGGCGGTAACGAAATAGGCGTAGCGCAACCTAACCTCTTGACCTATCGTCATGCGGAAGTATTTCTTCGGCGCATTCTCCATAAAGTCTTCTCGCTCTATGTATAACTCTCTGCCAAAAGGCACCTGACGTGTGCCGTCGGCTTCGTTTTCTGGATTGTTGATGGCAGTCAGCATCTCGCTCTCGCCTTCGGGATAGTTGTCTATCACCACCTTTACAGGATTTAGTACTGCCATACGGCGTTGCGCCACCTTGTTCAGATGTTCGCGCAGGCTAAACTCCAGTAGCGAGTAGTCTATCACGTTGTCGCGCTTGGCAACGCCTATGCGTTCGCAAAATGCTCTTATGCTCTCTGGTGTATACCCTCTACGGCGAAAGCCGCATATTGTCGGCATGCGTGGGTCGTCCCATCCCTGCACATGGCTTTCCTTTACCAGTTGTAGCAGTTTGCGCTTGCTCAT
>JAZRVD010000212.1:0-1555 GCA_045598945.1 Bacteroidales bacterium
ACCCAGGGCGGCGCCCTGGGCTGAAAGCTTGTTGCCCCGTTGGGGCGTTAATTACAAATTACCACTGTTTGACAAATCGCAAATAACAATCATCACTGTCCGCTAAATCACAAATCGTATAGTTTAATCCATTGATAGTAAGAAATTACGCTATACTTGTGTTTATGGCAAGCCCCCCCCCTCATTATCCTTTTGTGTTATCAGATAATGAGTCTGACATTTTCGTGAGTATTTTTTGTATAAATCAGCCCTTTTTTTTCTCTTTTATCAAAAAGTTTATCGGACAGTAATATTACGCTAAGTTTCTTTTCGAAGTACACGGTATCAAAAACCATAGACATAACTTGCAACTCTCCCTGTCGCAACCATACAGATACACCATAAGAATCTTTGGCATGTGCGAGAGAGATAACATAGCAGCAACGTCTACAGCATTTTCCATCAATATCTACTACATGCAGAACGAAAAAAGGTCGCCGTCTGTTTTTGAGACGGCGACCTTGACAGCGTCAGCACAAAGAGTGCTGGAGGATGTTTAACGTTTTACTATGCGCTGCAGGGCTGTGCCTTGTGGTGTATAGATACGAAGCATATAAGTGCCCATAGCCATATTGGTGATGTCAATAGTGCTGACACCCTCGAAAGTAGAGAGCTGGCGACCGTAGAGGTCGAGTACTTCAACTTTCTGTATGTCGGCGCCTTCGATATTGACAACGCCTGCTGTTGGGTTAGGATAGATAGACAGCTGGACATTCTCCACATCGCCAATACCATCGCGTTCGTTGGTGATAACAAGAGAGAGCATGACAATGCTGTCGCAACCATCTTTTGTTACACCTTCATAGACCACATAATAATTGCCACTGTGCGTGTAGGTAGTATTATTCTCTTTCCATGTGTAGCTCTCATCGTCGCAAGAGACGAGGAAGTCATAGTGAGCACTGTAGTTGACAACAAGGTTGAAAAGGATGATAGTGTCGCAGTTGTCAGTCAGATCGACATCAAATGGGACTGTTTTTGCAAAAGTCTCGTTGAAAGAGAGATGAACGCCGAAGGTGTCGATAACAAGGCTGTCGCAAACAACGGCTTCAAACTTTTCGTTGAAGGACTTGTGGAGGTCGAGGACGAGGTAGACGAGGCTGTCGCAGCCAATCTTGTTGACAGTCTTATAGTAGAAGGTGTCGGTACTTGCCGTAAAGGTGCTGTCGAAACCTGCTTTTTTATACAGCGGCCATACAAACCTATCACAAGCAGACTGTGTGTCGTAGGTTACCGAGCTGCTGCTGATAGTGAGGTTGAGGGTGATGACGCTGTCGCAGCCAGAGACGTTTGTCAAGGTGTCGACAGTAGTAGTAGAGGCTGTGTAGAGACTGTCAATCCACAGGTAGCTGTCGCACTCGCCTCTTGTCTCAACACCGGTGTTGGCGTAGCCCATGGTGAGGTTGAGGGTGATGATGCTGTCGCAGTTGTTAACAGTCTTAAGCATTATGGTATCTGTGGAGTTGGAAGCATAGTACATCTTGTTGTTCCACATCATGCTGTCGCAGCCGTGCTG
>JAZRVD010000213.1:0-14593 GCA_045598945.1 Bacteroidales bacterium
AAGCTTATCAACACCGTGATGGTGGCTCCTAATGGCATAGTGCGTATGAGCAGCGAAGTCGACGACCTCGTCGAGACCTCTCTCAACCTCGCTCGTGTTGAGACCAAGGACAACACCTTCACTGTCATGGCTCTGCTTCGCAGTAGTGTCGACAGTGCCAAAGAGGTGCTCGGTGAACGTCTCGTATGCCTCGCCGAGATGGCCGGTGGCACCTGCGAGCTCACTGGTGCATATCCCGGCTGGAAGCCCAACATGCAGAGCGGTCTCCTCAAGGCTATGAAAGAGACCTATTTGAAACTCTATGGCGTAGAGCCCAAGGTCATGGCTATCCACGCTGGCCTCGAATGCGGCCTGCTCGGTGGCGTATATCCCGATATGGAGATGATTTCCTTTGGTCCTACTCTCAACTATCCTCATAGCCCCGATGAGCGTGCTAACATACCAAGTGTCAAGAAGTTCTATGATTACCTCGTAGCCGCCCTCGAAGCCATGCCAGAGAAATAAAAACATCTTTTCTGCTACCAAGACAGCCACAGTATTTTTTTTACTGTGGCTGTCTTTTAGTTTCTCCTAACTCTTTTATTATGTTTGGCAAGGTGGAAGAAGGCGATGCTCGGATAGAAGCATAAAACGGAACAACTCCATGAGCAAGAAGAAACCGAAATACATAGAAGGTACAGGGTGGCGTTATGAAACGGAACATAGCATGACACGCCGTATGCAAGATCACGACTATTAGTCGCGATGCATTTATATGCTCACACTCATACTTGCTGACCGCTCGCAGTCGCTACTCGGACACTTGGAATAAAATGCACAGGGCGAGGTTGTGCTTACATTTTCGACTCTGGGCGAAGCCGTGGTGAAAGATTGGTATGCCCTTGAAAAGGAATACCCACAGCTTTGGGGCATGTGCATGCAGCTGATGGAGGAGTATCTGCATGTGGTGGTGTTCCCCGAATTATTCAAGGTGGTGAAGGATCTGAAGGTGAAGATGATGCAGTTGAGGGGCAATGAAATGAACAAGTTGAGTAGCAGCGAACCAAGCCGACTGATTGGTATGTCAGGTATGAGCGAGCTCGGCTCGCTCACATTCGCTGCCATAGGAAAATATTGGCTGCAGGAACGAGGAGTGAGGATGCAAGTGCGCTGCCATAACAACACTACCGTCGAGAGCATAAAGCTGATAGAACGCCAAAAGGAATACTTCCTGGATAGTGGGAAGGAGAGGTGTGGTAGTGAGTATTTGCATCTATGAAGTTGCCAGAGCAGCTCTCGACGCCAAGCAACCGTTGATAGTGATACAGGAGAATGGTCTTTCTCCACTATATAAGCCACCTGGCAAGTATTTTGATGCCTGTGCTAAATGTCTCCTGCTGATGCTTGCCCCTATCACATAGAGAAGCGCTACATAATGCGCCAGCAATGTCTCGCCTTAAATGATATGGCAACAGCTATCGGCAACGAGCCATGGACCCAAGAACCGGAGTAAACTATGCAGCAGAACTGAAAGCGATGCTGCCGAACCTGATGCAACGAACCGAAACTTCCGTCGGTAAGGTTTGAAAGATTTCGGCTCATTTTCTAAAAAAGTATCATCTAAAGACAAATATTTTCATTTTAGATGAAAAAATAGAGACCTAATTTTTCATAGTTCAAAATTAATCTGTATCTTTGCAAATTCATTATGTATATACTATTATAGTATTTGTGATTTGATATTTATTGTGTTTTAATCATTGTATGTTATCTAATCCTATGAAAAAAAACTTGTTGCTTGTTGTTATGATGCTTGTGGTTACCTCGCTTTCAGCGCAAACTCTGAAAGAGGATCGTAGCAGCAAGCGTTTTGGATATGTCAAAAACGATGGCTCGTGGGTCATAGCTCCTCGTTATCAGCGTGCTACCGAATTTCGTGGCGCCGACCGCCGCTATGCTGTGGTAAAGTACGATGACTTATGGGGCTGTATCGACCATCAGGGCAACATGGTGGTACGCAATATCTTTCAAACGCAAGAAGAAGCCGACGGCGCCGGCAAGCAGTGGCTCACTGCTGGTGAGCCTGGCAAGTGGCTCTACCCCGCCGCCAATCCATCGGATGGCAAGTGGGGCTTTGTCGACTATTACGGCAAGTGGAAGTTCAAGCCCACATATCAGAATGCAGGTTTTTTTCAAGGTACAGAGCCTATGAGCTTTGCTGCTGTCAAGAGCAAAGGCCGTTGGGGGTGTATCGACCGCAAGGGCATCTTGATTATCAGCATGGTGTTCCATACCCAGCAACAGGCAGAACAAGCAGGCTATCAGTGGATCTCTGGTTTCCATTATGATACATGGCGTATGCCTTCCGTAGACCCCGAGACCGGCAAATATGGCGTGGTCAACTATCTGGGCCGATGGGTGGTGTCGGGCAAGTATGAAGATATAGGCTTTTACGGCGATGACAACAATCATGCCTATGCACAAGCCAAACTCAATGGCAGATGGGGTAATATCGACCGCAACGGCAACAAGATTAGCGAGTTTATCTTCTCATCCAAGGCTGATGCAGCTTATGCCTTGAATCAACTTGAGAATGGCAGACGCATCTCCGACTGGCGGTTGCCTGTACAGGACCCATCTTCTCGTCTATGGGGCTGGGTGAATTATGCTGGCGAATGGATTATAAAGCCTATCTATCAGGCTGCTACACGCTTCGCCAACGATACGGGATTTTTCGCCACTGCTCGTCTTAATGGCTTCTGGGCATGTATCGATAACGAGGGCTACAATATCTCCAAGCATGTGTTTGTCCTCTCCGACGATGCATGGGAGGCCGGCAATGAGTGGGACACTCAGCAGGAACAGGGCAAATGGCAGTTCCCCGTTATGGACACCATCACTCGTCAGTGGGGCTATGTCGACTATACGGGTGAATGGTCTATACGTCCTACTTTGGAAGGTGCCAAGCAGTTTTTGGGCGATGGCAACAATCGTGTGGCACCAGCTAAACGTGAAGGACGGTGGGGATGTATCGACCACACCGGCCGCTTTGTCGTTCCTTATCAATATTCTACTTCGGCTGACGCATACGAGCAAGGACGTCGCTGGTCGAAAAAATCTAAATTCTAATAATGCCTGTCAGGGTGGTAGACATCGCTTTGACACCTAAATTCTTTTGTGCTGTGAATTATTTAATCAACAACGTGATGGCTGTGAACGAGGGCGCTATCCAAAAGCGGTCGGTCTATATTGCCGATGGCAAGTTCTCCGACAACGCTCCCGACCCTCAAGCTACTATTGTTGATGGTGATGGCTGTTTCCTTCTGCCGGGTATTATTGATACGCATGTGCATTTCCGCGAGCCAGGCATGACAGAAAAAGCCGACATGTCTACAGAGAGCCGCGCCGCTATAGCAGGTGGCGTTACCTCTGTCATTGACATGCCAAATACTATGCCTCAGACTACTACTCTTGAAGCTCTCGAAGCTAAGGAACGCTTGGCATCGCAAAAATGTGCTGTCAACTATGGCTTTATGCTGGGGGCTACCAACGACAATGTCGACGCTCTGCTCTCTATACCCCTGTCGCGTTATGCGGCTATAAAGCTTTTTATGGGCAGCAGCACTGGCAATATGCTGGTAGACGACATTCAGCGGCTCGAACATCTCTTTGCCAATGCAAAAAAACTTATTGTGGCTCATTGCGAGGACGAGAACGTGGTGCAAAGCAACATGGCGGCTTTCAAAGCACAGTATAAGGGTACCGACGGCGAGACAGCCGTTCTGCACCCACAGATTAGAAACACCGAGGCTTGCTTCCTCAGCACATATAAGGCTATTGCCTTGGCTCGCAAGTATAACACGCGCCTGCATATCGCTCACGTCTCCACCGCTACTGAACTCGATTTGTTGAGCAATCAGTCTTTGACAGAGAAAAACGTTACCGCTGAGGTTACCCCTAACCACTTGTGGTTCGACAGCCGCGACTATGCAATGTTGGGTAATCGTATAAAGTGCAATCCCGCCATCAAAAGCAACGACGACCGTATGGCTCTCTGGGCTGCACTCTACGACGGTAGGCTCGACACCATAGCCACCGACCACGCACCTCACACTCTCGAAAGCAAGCAACGCCCTTATTTCGAAGCACCAAGCGGTATACCGTCTATACAGCATTCGTTGCAGATGATGATGGAACCTTTCTTCAATAGCTGTACCACACAGTCAGAACGCGAGGAACTTGTCAAAAACTGGCTGCCTCTTATCGTGGAGAAAATGTGCCACAACCCTGCCCGTATCTTTGGTATAGAAAAAAGGGGCTTTATCCGTCATGGGTTCTGGGCTGACGCAGTGCTGGTACGTCCTAATGTTGCCGACGAGGTTACAAAAGACTCGCTGTTGTACAAATGTGGCTGGTCGCCACTCGAAGGTCAGGTGCTACACAGTCGTATAGAGCAAACGTTTATCAATGGGGAGCCGGCCGCACTGTCTCGCTCTATGCCGCTTGTGTTCTCCTAATTATAATCTTGGTTTTATAACATCATTAATAAAAACTTACTTTGATGTCTTGTCGTAATTCTTCTTCTTGCCGTGTTATCACAATTTGTCTATTGGTGCTATTGCTGAATATCTCGTATGCTCTTGCCGCCGCCAATAGGCAACCAGTCGACCCAGACCGGCTACCTTGGACTGCTCAAAAGTTTATCCGTACCAACATGTGGACATGTGTGCCGTTGTATGCTTATCGCGACAATAAAGGTTATGAGGTTTATATGAACGATAATAGCGTGGCTCGCTTCGATTTTAACGGCAAGTGGAAACAGGTGAATTGTACTGAGGGCGTGCCGGATAAAATCTTGCCTGTCAATATCCGTGTATATCTTGTAAATCGTTTTCCTCATTACAATGTTATCTGGGTCAAACGTCTGCCCCAAAGCTATCAGCTGGAACTATCCAATGGCTTGAGGCTTGTGTTTAATAAATCGGGCAAGTTTGTCAAACTCTTGTAAGATTTTTATTCTATGTATAATAAATAGAGGCAGCACAATCGTGTAGATGGCGCTGCCTCTGTTTTTGTAATAAAGTGTCTGGCTTAGATGCCTTGGTGGTAGTGCGGCCCAAAGCGTTCAAAAGCTGCTTTGTCAAGTTCTTCCTGTGCCGAAGGGTGGGCTATGGAGATGATAAGTTTGGCGCGCTCTTGCAGACTTTTGCCGTAGAGGTTTACTGCGCCATATTCAGTTACAAGGTAGTTCACCAAGTTGCGTGGTGTTACAACGCCAGCTCCTGGACTTAGCGTAGGCACTATCTTGCTCACGCCTTTCGCTGTGGCTGATGGCATGGCTATTATGGCTTTGCCGCCTTCTGACATGGATGCTCCCATCATGAAGTCGAGCTGACCGCCGCAGCCGCTGTAGTGTTTGGTACCTATGGAGTCGGCGCATATCTGTCCTGTCAGGTCTACCTGCAGGGCTGAGTTGATGGCTGTAACCTTAGGATTCATGCCAATAGAGTGGGGCGCGTTGGAGTATTTCACGTCCATCATGTATACGCCAGGGTTGTCGTCGACAAAGTCGTATAGCTTTTGCGATCCCATCACGAAGGTCGCCACTATGCGGTTGCGACGCACCACCTTGTTGGTGCCGTTGACAATGCCTTTCTCTACCAATGGCAGCAGTCCGTCGGAGAACATCTCGGTGTGTATGCCAAGATTTTTGTGGTTGCCCAAACGGTCGAGGACGGCGTTGGGTATGGCACCGATACCCATTTGCAAGCATGCCCCGTCTTCGACAAGGCTTGCTACTTGTCGGCCTATCTGGTCGTCGATAGTGGTAGGCATGGCTGGCGGACACGATAGCAGCGGCTCGTCGTGCTCTACCCACATGTCTATCATGTCGGCAGGTATAATGGTATGTCCCCATGTGCGCGGCACATATTTGTTTACCACTGCTATGACCACTTTGGCATTCTGTACCGCGGCGAGTGTGGCACCTATCGATGTGCCAAGCGACACATACCCGTGACGGTCGATGGGCGACACCATTATCATCGCTACGTCAACAGGCAGCACCTGTGTACGGTATAACTTCTGAGTCTCGCTAAGCGAGATGGGTATGTAGTCCGCCCATCCTTCTTGCACCGCTTTGCGTAGGTTGTTTCCTACAAAAAAGGATTGGGCGAAGAATGTGCCGGAGAATCGCTCGTTGGCATACTCTGCCACGCCTTCGGTGTGTAGATGATGGATATGTACGTCGCGCAATTCACCAGACTCTCCTCGTTTGCATAGTGCGTCAGATAGTACTTGGGGAAAACATGATATGTCGCTAAAATGAATGTGGTCGCCACTTTTTACCACGCGCACTGCCTCTTCCGCTGTTACTGTGTTGATGCTTTTCATCATGTATAGGTTTAATGGTTTATTTTCCTTTATCTTATGTTTTTAGATTTGTTTTGCAATGAGTATACAAAGGTAGCAAATTTCAAAAATATTTTCTATCTGCCTTGTTAAAATATGATTTTTCCTTGTAATATTGTTTGCTGTTTGTAACATAAGTCGTGTGCTTTTTTTGTCATAATGTAGTCCATATATCACATTTTGGAGCTGTCTATCACGGATGTTTGGCTGGTGGTCGTTTCCCTTGTAATTTTGCAAACAAATTTAATACAAAATCTATTATGGAAATGAAATTCTGTCAGAGCTGCGGTATGCCTCTGACCAACGAGAACCTTGGCTCTAATGCCGACGGCGGCAAGAACGAAGATTACTGCTGCTATTGCTACAAAGATGGTGCTTTTACCGGCAATTTTACCATGGAGGAGATGGCAGAGTATTGCTCTATGTTTGTGAACGAGTATAACAAAGGCACTGGACAGTGCCTCACAGCATGTCAGTATAAGGAGGTGCTGCTTAAGTTTTATCCAACATTGAAGCGTTGGAATGGCACTAATGCTAATACCCCTCATACCGTTCACCCTATGAAAAAGGTGTTTATCGACGAAGTGAACGCTCTTGGCATTCCTGGCGTTCATATTGATAACCTCTATGTTATGCAGGGCTCGTTCATTAATCAGGCATATATCGTTAATGGCAACGAGGTGAAGCTCCTTGACGATAATACTACATACTGGAGTAATCAGGTGGTAAAGAGCAATGACAGATGCTATGGCATAGCCTGTTGTGAGAAGTATATTCTTGTTAGCGAATATGGCATGGACGGCAAGGGTGCTGAGCTGGTGGTGTTGAAGCGGAGATAAGGCGGCGTGAATGATGAATAAGCTATGATGTGGTATGTGTAACTACATTCAATTTTTGCAGGTTGCAAATACATGACTTTAATAAAATGATGAAAACAGACAGAATACAGCTTCGTCCGTGGCTTGATTCAGATGCTGAGGCATTGTATAAATATGCAAGCGACCCCGACGTGGGGTATCGTGCTGGTTGGCCTCCGCATCAGTCGGTGGAGGAAAGTTTGGAGGTGATCAGAACAGTTTTCAACAATGCTACAACATGGGCTATCGTTCTCAACGAGACGGGCGAGGCAATAGGTGCTATGGGTTATATGACCGAATGGCAAATGAATATCCCAGCTCGTGATGGCGAGCCGCTTGTGGGTTATTGGGTGGGCAAGCCTTATTGGAATAGAGGTATTTGTACAGAAGCATTACAGCTGATGCTTGACTATATTCGTAAGGAGACAGCTTTCTTGTCGCTCGTCAGCAGCCATTATGTAGACAATCCTGCTTCGGGGCGCGTGATGGAAAAATGTGGCTTTGTGGCTACTGGCGAGACTTCTGTCGATGACAGTTTCCCAACAGGGGAGAAGCGCTTGATGCGCGTGCTTAGATTGACGATAAGCAGGATGAAATGATGTTACGGGTTGGCGTATGATAATGTGTGTGGCATTGTGGCGATGCCTTGTCGACATCTTTGTCGAAAATATCTATTTTTTGGCTGAATAAGTCTATAGATTGTGTATATGTTTGAAGTACAATGTATTGTATAACATATAAATAATAGGGTAACAAAATAACAACAAACTGTACCGAAAACTTAAATGTATTGTACATTAGACTGTTAGATTTGTTTAAGCAAAATGATTCGCATGAAACTTACTAACGTTAGTCTGTATTCCCAAAAGAAACTCAAAAGAGAGTCAGTGAACAGAAGAAACAGATGATTCATTTCAAAATGGTATAACAGCGAGTGTTTATGATATAACAGCGAGTATTTCCCTCAATTATCTAAAAGAATGTAACCTGTAAGAGGCGGAAATAGTTGAAGTTACATATAAAAAATCATTTTGAACGTATCAATTAACTGAAATTGAGAAAATTTTATTATCTTTGCACCCAGAAGGGCGCTAATTGCTCAGCTAAACAAGTAAGAACAAATAATCAAAATAGAACATGTGCACTTTTATATTGACAATGAACGATGCATTGGTGGAGGCAGTTCGTCCTACCTTTAAGACAAAGGAGGCTGTCAATGAATGGTTGCAGAATCAAGCAACTCTCCTGTTGCAGCAGATTGTGGCACGCCAGAACTCCAAAGATGTAGTTGCTGTAGCATCACCTGTAAAAGAGTACTCGGCATGGGTTCAGTCAATGGCTAAGTATCGTCGTCTTACCCCAATGGACGATAAGGCTGCAATGTTGGATTCATTAGATGAGCGTTTCGGATGAAAGTTTTGATTGATACAAATGTGCTTCTTGATTTCTATTGTGAACGAGAAGACTTCTATCAGGATGCTGCCAATATCTTTGACTTGGCTTGTAGAGGAAAAATCGAAATATGGGTTTCACCAATTTCATTTGTGAACTTCTTCTACATAACCAGAAAGGAATACACAGTGGAACAGCGATACGAGATTCTGCGAGGACTAATGCAGATTTGCAACATTGCAAGTACAGATAAGTTCGTTCTCTCGGAAGCTTTGTCTATAGTAGTGCCTGATTTCGAGGATATGGTACAATATCACTCTGCAAGACTCGTCTCAGTCGATTGTATCGTTACTCGCAATGTCAAAGATTTTACAACAGCAACTTCAATTCTAATAATGACACCCTCTTAGTTTCTTGCAGCTCAATAAGTTGCAATAATTGTTGTACAATTTGTATTTGAGACCTAAGTTCAACTCATAAATGCAACTTTTACTGAAAAAGAGAAACAAAAGACTTAAAGCCTTTTAAAACATTTCGTGATACCTTGAAAGCAAAAATATCAAAATACGGAAAGCATTTATAAAGCACTAATATGCAGTAGTATATGGTTGTGATACTTTGATTTTCTTTCTGATTTTTTGATGGAGGATTTGAATGTGGATGTTTTGGCTGATACATTTCTACCATTAGTATGTGTCAGCCGAATTTTTGTGTAATGTATTTTGTGGATTGTATGTCTGCTCTACATACTGTTTTCTTGCCGTATACGGGTATGAGCTTTTATATGCGTAGTAGCATGTATGTGGAAAAAAAGCGGGTCGTCAATATCGACCCGCTTTTTTTTGCTTATACTGTTTTATGATTATTCAAAGCTTTTGATGGCTTTCTTTATCAGTTCGATAGCTTCACGCAGCTGCTCCTCGGTGATTACTAATGGCGGGGCGAAACGGATGATGTGCTGGTGAGTTGGTTTGGCGAGTACGCCAAGGTCGCGCATCTTCAAACATACGTCCCAAGCCTCTTTGCCGTTGTGGGGCTTGATGATGATGGCGTTGAGCAGACCTTTGCCGCGCACCTTTTCTATCATTGGGCTTTGGAAGTTTCTCATCTCCTCGCGGAAGATGTTGCCTAAGCACTCGGCTTTCTCCATCAGATGCTCCTCTTTTATCACTTCGAGGGCGGCGATGCTGACCTTTGCAGCTATTGGGTTGCCGCCAAAGGTTGAGCCGTGTTCGCCTGGCTTGATGTTGAGCATTATCTCGTCGTCGGCGAGTACGGCACTGACAGGCATTACTCCACCGCCAAGGGCTTTGCCAAGGATGAGAATGTCGGGACGCACGCCTTCGTGGTCGCATGCCAGCATCTTGCCGGTACGGGCTATACCGCTCTGTACCTCGTCGGCCATAAACAGTACGTTGTGCTTGTGGCAGATGTCGTAGCATTTCTTCAAGTAGCCCTCGTCGGGAACGTATACGCCAGCCTCGCCCTGGATTGGCTCTACGAGGAAGCCGGCAATCTTGTCGCCGTGCTCTTCAAGTACTTTCTCAAGTGCGGCAGGGTCGTTGTATGGTATGCGGATAAAGCCAGGGGTCATTGGACCGTAGTTGGCGTAGCTCTCTGGGTCGTTGCTCATGGTGATGATGGTGATGGTGCGACCGTGGAAGTTGCCCTCGCAGCATACTATCATTACCTCTTCGTTTTTGATGCCTTTCTTCACCACACCCCAGCGACGGGCAAGCTTAAGGGCTGTCTCGTCGGCTTCTGCACCGGTGTTCATAGGCAAGACTTTTTCGTAGCCGAAATATTCGGTAACGTATTTCTCCCATTCACCGAGGCAGTTGTTGTAGAATGCACGGCTGCTCAACGTCAGCTGCTGAGCCTGGTCGCACATGGCTTTCACAATCTTTGGGTGGCAGTGTCCTTGATTTACTGCACTGTAGGCAGAAAGAAAGTCAAAGTATTTTTTACCCTCACAGTCCCATACAAAAGCACCTTCGCCTTTTGCAAGAACAACAGGAAGCGGATGGTAGTTGTGTGCTCCATATTGGGCTTCCATCTCCATGTACTTTTCTGATTGTGTCATGATTGATGTTTTTATGTTGTTATTTTTTTTATTGGTATTTGTTCAAAATATTTTTGTATGCTCAATCGCCCGACGATAGTAGTCTGTTATACAGCACTCTATTATCTGGCGTGCGTGTGATACTTATTTTGAATGATTTGCAAAAATACATGTTTTTTTCGATTAAATGATTTATTTTTGCATTTTCTTTCTTTTATCTTTTTTGCATGGCAAATTCTTCGTTTGAAGCACCTAAAACTCTTTCTCTTTTGCTCGATGTGCGCGACCTCTCTGTGGCTTTCCGACGTCAGTCGGGCTACGAAACTGTTGTTAAGTCTGTCTCGTTCTCGTTGTCTCGTGGCAAAACTCTTGGCATCGTAGGCGAGTCTGGCTCTGGCAAGTCGGTCAGCTCGCTGGCTCTTATGCATTTGCTCGATATGCCACCGGCACGTATTGAGTCGGGCTCTGCCTGGCTGTCGGTAGACGGCGCAAGCCCTGTCGACCTCTTGGCTCTCTCCGATGACGAGATGCAGAACTATAGGGGCAACCGCATCGCTATGATTTTTCAAGAGCCTATGACTTCCCTAAATCCGTTGCATACCTGCGGTCGTCAGGTTGTTGAGATGTTGCAACGCCATTGTAAGGTGTCGGACGACGAGGCTCGTAAGAGGGTTATTAGCCTCTTTGAGGAGGTGCAACTGCCTCGGCCGCAGAAGATTTTCGATAGCTATCCACATGAGATCAGCGGCGGCCAGAAACAGCGTGTCATGATTGCCATGGCACTTATTTGTCATCCCGATATACTTATCGCCGACGAGCCTACTACTGCTCTCGACGTGATGGTGCAGCAGGCTATCCTTCAGCTTCTTCGCAAGCTGCAGATGACGTACAACATTGCTATTATTTTTATTTCGCATGACTTGGGCGTCATCGCTCAGGTGGCTGACGACATCGCTGTGATGTACCGCGGTTCGCTGGTGGAATGTGGCAAAGCCGTTGATATCTTGCATAACCCTTCGCACCCCTATACTCGTGGTCTGTTGGCATGTCGACCACCGATAGACTGTCGCCCGCGTCGTCTGCCTACCGTCGGCGACTATATGACTGAACAGCCTGCAGGTGCCGACACCCTGTACGCTTCGTCTCCTGCTCCTGCCAAGCCTCCGTCAAATCAGCCTGTCCTGCAGGTACGCGACCTATCGGTGGTGTATACTCTCCAACGCTCGTTCTGGGGTAAGCCTAAGCAACAGCTCAAGGCTGTCGACGGCGTTAGCTTCGACCTCTATGCTGGCGAGACGGTAGCGCTGGTCGGCGGCTCTGGATGTGGCAAGACTACGCTGGGACGTGCTTTGCTTCGACTGGTCGATACCGTATCGGGCAGCGTGTCGTATAAGGGCGTGCCACTCAATACTATGTCGGCTAACGATTTGCGTCGGCTTCGTTCCAAGATTCAAATCATATTTCAAGACCCTTACTCGTCTCTCAACCCGCGTATCACTGTGGGAGATGCTATTTGTGAGCCGCTGAGAGTGCATAACTTCCTCGATAACGATGTGCAACGACGCGAATATGTGGTGTCTCTGCTGCAGCAAGTCGGCCTTGACGCAAATGCTTTCGGTCGTTATCCTCATCAATTTTCTGGCGGACAGCGTCAACGTGTATGTATTGCTCGTGCTCTTGCTCTTCATCCCGATGTCGTCGTATGCGACGAGAGCGTCTCTGCCCTCGATGTCTCTGTGCAGGCTCAGGTGTTGAATCTCCTTAGCGACCTCAAGGACAAGTATGGCTATACCTATCTCTTTATCACACACGACCTTTCTGTGGTTCATTTTATCGCTTCGCGCGTGCTTGTGATGCAACAAGGGAGGATAGTCGAGCAGGCTGACACCGATACACTGTTCGCCTCTCCTCAGCATCAATATACGCAGCAACTTATATCGGCTATCCCGTCAATACAATAACTTATGAATAAAGATGAATGTTATCAGTTGGGCAAGATTACCAAGCCTTTCGGCATCAAGGGACAAGTGATCTTTTTCCTCGATGTCGACGAACCAGAGGATTATTCTGATATGGACAGCGCCTTTGTTGAAGTTAAAGGCAGCCTGATTCCGTATTTCTTTAAAATTCAGTCTATCTCGGGCAACAAGGCCGTGGTACTATTCGACGATCTGTCGGTCGACGAGGCTCACGCCCTGGTTGGCTCCGACCTATACCTCCCGTTGTCGTTGCTGCCTAAGCTTTCGGGCAACCAGTTCTATTTCCACGAAGTGCGTGGATTTAATGTCGTCGACAGCCAATATGGTCCCATCGGTGTCATACAATCTATTATAGAATATCCTGCACAACCTCTTTTCCAGATAATGAAAGATGAAGTAGAAATACTTGTTCCTGTCATCGATTCGGTTATCGACAAGGTCTCTCGTGAAGAAAAAACTATATATATCACTGCACCTAATGGTTTGATAGACCTCTATTTGAATAATACTAACAATCAATGTTGAGAAATTATTTTTGTCTGTTTGATAAACAAATGTACTTTTGTTGTCAAACTTGATGATAGTTTTGTTTGGGTACTGTGTTGGTGGGTGTATCATTAAAATGTTGGTATTAATAAATTTTATTTGTATGGAAAATAATGAAAAAATGAGTTATTCGGCCGCCGAACTTCAGGAATTTAAGGATTTGATAAACAAAAAACTTGCTGAGGCTCGCGATAATCTTAGATTTTATCAGCAGGCTGTTCTTGGTAACGAAAACGAGGCAAACGATACCGCTCCTACTATCATGACTACAGAAGATGGTAGCAACGTCCTCGCAAAAGAGGAAAACCAACGTCTTGCCGCACGTCAGCAAAAATATATCAAGGATCTCGAAGCAGCTCTTATTCGTATCGAAAACAAGACCTACGGCATCTGCAAGGTAACTGGCAAATTGATTCCTAAAGAGCGCCTCATGGCTGTACCTCACGCTACTATGACTATTGAGGCTAAAAATCAGGTCAATAGCTCTAAAAACCGTAAATAACATCTCTTTATAACTTTTTTCGGCGACTGCTCTTTATACTGTGGTCGCTGTTTTTTTTGACTTATGAAACGTTTATATTTTCTTGTGTTTTTTCTTGCCGCTGTTGTATCTTGCTCTAAAAATGATGATAGTGAAGATGTCGCTATCAACACCATTTCTTCGCCTCGTCTCTCGCAAGTGCGTTGCGTCAGTCAGCAGATAACCAATAGGTACGATTATGGAGATGCTTTGCTGTCTTCCGATACTGTATGTGGCGACTATGTCTCGCAACGTTGGTCGTGGGACGGTCAGACACTCGCCTCTATCGAGTATTACGACAGTGAGGGCTTGTTGTACGCCAACGATTACCTCTACCAGCAGGGTAGGGTGCAGTCCTATCAACAGCGTGGCACAAATAAAACAACGTTCTACCGCTATTCTAACAACCGCCTCGATAGTATCGTTACTTGCAATGGCTCAACGGTATCCACTTGCGCGGCTTTTGTCTACACCTCCGACGCCGACCAGTACCCAGCCTACGCTCTTTTCTCGCGTGGCGAGACTACGCCAGCCAAGTATATCCTGACGTGGAACGACGGCAATATGACTTCTTATACATGGAATTACGATGAAAGTACCTCTACGTCCGAACAGTATGCTTTCGACAACCATTTCAACCCATTCTATCATGTCGAAAGCAATATCAATGTGGCTAACCTCTCGCAACATAATTATATCTCTAAGGATTATGCTTTCTCTACACAGTATGGCGACACACGCACCCATACCGACTACTGCTATGTCTATGATGGCAACAAGCCTGTAGCCATGTCTTATACCGATACGTCAAAAATCGGCAGGGTTGTTAATATCTACAGTTATCAGT
>JAZRVD010000214.1:0-7838 GCA_045598945.1 Bacteroidales bacterium
TATAACCGACGGAAGACACAGCGAGGAAGTGCCTTACGGCTCGCCGCTGATGGCCATGGTTACCGCCATGGGCTGCACAGCGTCGGCAATAGTGGCGGCGATGTGTGCCATACAACCCTGCAGCCTGCGTGCCACCTACCACGCCATGACGCTCATGGGCATGGCTGGCGAAGAGGCAGCAAGACAAGCCTCCGGTCCTGGCACCATGATGCCGCACTTTATAGACAGCCTGTATGCTATTAGCAATAACAAACAATAATATGAACCCCTTCAACAAAGAACATCTAAAGCTATATCTCGTTACCGACCGCGACATCATAGGCAGCCAAGACATCATAGAGGTGGTGAAACAAGCCGTAGAAGGCGGCGTAACGATGGTGCAGCTGCGCGAGAAACATGCCTGCACACGCGAATTTGTAGCTCTTGGCAGACGTCTTGTCCACGAGCTGATACAATACAACGTGCCGCTCATCGTCAACGACCGTATAGACGTGGCCATAGCCATACACGCCGCCGGAGTGCATTTGGGGCAGAGCGACATGCCCTACAACATGGCGCGCTATATGCTGGGTCCCGACAAGATAATAGGTATGAGCGTAGAGGACATGACCGACGTAACTCTCGCCAACAGCATGGACGTAGACTACATAGCCGCCTCGCCAGTATTTCCCACCACCACCAAGACCGACACCCACGAGCCTTTCGGTCTTGAAGGTCTGCGAGAAGTGGTGAAAGAGAGCATCCACCCCGTGGTAGGCATAGGCGGCATGAACGCCTACACGGCAGCCGACGTGATGCAATGCGGCGCCGACGGCATAGCCGTAGTGAGCGCCATACTCGAAGCCACCGACGCAAAAAAAGCCTCGCACGACCTGCTGAAAATCGTCAACCAAAACAGGAAGAGATGATAAATACGCCTGGCATGTTGACTTTTGAAAAATGCGTTGCAAAACGTGAATTATCCGTGAATTGCACGTAGATTATACCCGTAAATTGTTCATGAATTGTCTGCAAATTGCTTGTGAATTAAATTAGCGAATAACTTACAACGACATACGTTACACCATAGGCATTTGCTGTTTAACATAAATATAAATGGCTTTGGACACACTTGGCGAGTTTGGCCTGATAGATGAGATACGCCGCCGTTTTGCCTCACCCAACGGCATGACAGGCATAGGCGACGACTGCGCCATCATACCCCAGCAGTCGGGCTTGGACACCCTCGTCTCGACCGACCTCATAGTAGAAGACATCCACTTTCTCCGCTCCGACATGCGGCCCTACGACATAGGATGGCGCTCGGCGGCGGTGAACATCAGCGACATAGCCGCCATGGGCGGCACACCCTTTGCCACATTCCTCTCGGTGGCGCTGCCGCAAAGCGTCGACCACGAATGGATAACACAGTTTATCGACGGCTATCAAGCCATATCGCAGCAGTATAACGTGGCACTGCTGGGCGGCGACACCACATCGTCGCCCGACAAGATAGTTGTCAACGTAGGCGTGCTCGGCACAGCGCCACACGGCACCGCCAAGCGTCGCGACACGGCGCAAGAAGGCGACTGGGTGTGCGTAACAGGCGCTCTCGGCGACGCAGCGGCAGGTCTGCACATCATCCTCAACAACCACGAGAGGGACAACGACATAGCCCGACAGCTGCTCGCCCATCACTACCGCCCCACCCCACAGGTGGAAGCCGGTCTCGCACTTGCGCGCATGCCAGAGGTGCATGCCATGATGGACATCAGCGACGGCGTGGCGTCAGACCTGCGCCATATACTGGAGGCCTCGCACGTTGGAGCATTTGTCGACCTCGACAGCATCCCACTGTCGCCAGCCCTGAGAAGCTATGCTGCGCAACATTCGTTAGACGCCTTGCAGCTCGCCCTCGCCGGCGGCGAAGACTTTGAGCTGCTATTCACCATGGCGCCCAACACCCCACTGGCAACACCCTATTATAAGATAGGCACAATAACACAAGGCAACGACTTGCAATGGTCCGACCCATCACGCAATTTCAAAGGATTTACACACTTCTAACCATGTACGAGAAACACTATCCCACAGTTCTATCCATCGCCGGCAGCGACAGCGGCGGCGGAGCAGGCATACAGGCCGACATCAAAGCCATCAGCGCCACAGGCGCATACGCCTCTACAGCCATAACGGCGGTAACTGTGCAAAACACCATGGGCGTTGTCGACGTGCATCCTGTGCCAGTACCTGTCATCACAGCCCAGATAGAGGCAGTGCTAACCGACATAGGAGCTGATGCCATCAAGATAGGCATGCTGCACAACGCCGAAGTGGTAGAAGCCGTAGCACACACACTACTAAGCCACAAGAGTCGCAACATAGTCCTCGACCCTGTGATGGTGTCGACATCGGGCCATAGGCTCATAGAAGACAGCGCCGTAGAGGTGATGCAACAAGTGCTGATACCGCTATCTACCGTCATCACGCCCAACATACCCGAAGCCGAGATACTCAGCGGCACGGCCATCACCTCGCAGAGCCAGCTGCCAGAGGTGGCAAAAAGGCTCTCGTGCAATGGCACGGTGTCGGTGCTGCTCAAAGCAGGACACCTTGTAGAAGACCAGCTGGTGGACTACTTCTACAATGCCCTCGACGACACCCTCACCCCCCTGCCCTCACCTCGTATAGACACACGCAACACCCATGGCACCGGCTGCACACTCTCTTCCGCCCTTGCATCATACATAGCACAGGGCCAGCCCCTGACCACGGCGGCACAGTCTGCCAAAGACTATATAGCCCACGCCATAGAAGCTGGAGCCGCCTACGCCATAGGCAAAGGACACGGACCCGTGTGCCACTTTTGGCGGCAACACTGATGCACCACTGCACGCAGAGAGCAAGCAGCATCAAGTTTGCCACAACATAAAAAAAAGCGGTTAAAGTGGGTATAACACAGCAGAGAGACACACACATATCAAGTATATTTGAATGAACACATAACAAATATACATTTTTTTAGTAGAGATCCCCCCCCCGACTCTACCTAATAGGACAGATGCGGTTTAGCTTATCTGCCAGTCGATGGGGACGATGCCATGCTGCCGCAATATATCGTTGCACTGGGCAAAGTGACCGCACCCAAAGAAGCCACGATGGGCAGAGAGCGGTGAAGGATGCGGAGCGGTAAGGACATGATGGCGAGCCTCATCGATAAGCGCAGTCTTCTTTGCGGCCGATGCACCCCAAAGCATAAACACAAGGTTGGAACGCATGGCAGAGAGGCGAGCTATGGCATTGTCAGTAAGCAGCTCCCACCCTCTGCCCTGATGGCTTGCCGCCTGCCCCGCCCTTACACTAAGGGTGCTGTTGAGCAGCAGCACGCCCTGCTCAGCCCAATGCAGAAGATGGCCGTGCTCAGGCATGGAGGCTATCATATTCTCATCAAGAAGCTCCTTATAGATGTTGCGCAACGAAGGCGGTATCTTCACACCCTGCGGCACAGAGAAGGCAAGCCCTTCGGCCTGTCCCGCTTCGTGATAGGGGTCCTGTCCCAAGACTACGACCTTCACTTTATCAAAAGGGGTGAGTCGAAAAGCATTGTACGTCAAGCCTTCTGGAGGATAGACGACACATTCTGCACGCTCGGCGGTGAGGAAATCTTGCAGCTGATTGTAATAGGACTTGACCTGCTCGGCAGCAAGGAAGTCTTGCCATGTGTTGATAGACATACAATAAGAGGTTATAGCAATGGATTATGCTTGCGTTCTTTGCCTATATTAGTAGCCATGCCGTGACCTGGGAAGACCTCGTAGTCGTCGGGGAGAGAGAGCAGCTGCGAGCGGATGCTGTCGACGAGGAGCTGATGGCTGCCGCCGGGGAGGTCGGTGCGGCCTATGCTGAGATGAAAGAGTGCGTCGCCAGTGAATACCATCTTGCCAGCATGGTCGACAAAGCAGAGGCTACCAGGGCAATGGCCTGGCACATGACGCACCTCAAGGGCAAGAGAGCCTACCTGCACTGTGTCGCCCTGACGGAGAAGCTGACGCGGAAGGTCGTCGAGATTGCTGCAGTCGAAACCCATCAACGAAGAGTAGACCTCAGCTTGAGCCAGCATCTCCACAGCGTCGGGGTGGAGCGAGACGGGCAAGTTGTAGGTGGTGCAAGCCTGCCGCAGGCCGGCGCAGTGGTCGAGGTGGAGATGGGTGAGCAGGATACGCACAGGTGTGAGCTGAAACTGAGCCACAGCGTCGGCTACAAGCTGGTCTTCGGTAGCGGTCTTGGCGCCGGGGTCGACTATGGCACACGAGCCGCCGGGACGGTCGTAGACGATGTAGCAGCACATCTCGAAATGGTTGAGTACAAGTCTTTGAAACATAAGAACAGATGATTGAGAAGTAAAAGAGTCTGGCGATGAACGATGTCACGCCAAACTCTTGAACAAAAAAAACTTATGAAAAAACTTTTTTTACATATTATTCAGCCTTGTTGGCGATGGCGTCGACCCAAGCCTGCAGCTGCTCTTTTTGCAGAGCTGGAATGTCGAGCTTGAGCTTCTTGCGAAGACCGCCGAGGTCGTTGAAGAGCTTGTTGACATTAGCCTCTTGCAACTGCTGGACGGTATTGACACCTGCCTTGCGAAGTGGCGCTATCCAGCCTTCTGGAATGCCAAGAGCGAGGAAGTCGTCGTCGGTAGTTACGGGTGCCTTCTTCTCCGGCTTCATCTGGGGGAAGAGCAGCACGTCCTGTATGCTCTGCTCGCCTGTCATCATCATCACAAGGCGGTCGATGCCTATGCCCATGCCGCTGGTTGGGGGCATGCCAAACTCAAGTGCGCGTACAAAGTCGTGGTCGATAAACATGGCCTCGTCGTCGCCCTTCTCGCTAAGACGCAGCTGCTCCTGGAAGCGGCCAAGCTGGTCGATAGGGTCGTTGAGCTCGCTATAGGCGTTGGCAAGCTCCTTGCCGCAGACGAAGAGCTCGAAGCGTTCGGTGAGGTTGGGGTTGTCGCGATGACGCTTGCAGAGCGGCGACATCTCGATGGGATAGTCAGTAACAAAAGTAGGCTGGATGAGCGTAGGCTCGCATTTCTCGCCAAAGATGGCATCGATAAGCTTGCCCTTGCCCATGGCAGGAGTGGTCTCTATGCCAAGCTCGTGGCAGCACTGGCGCAGCTGGTCTTCGTCCATATCGCCTACCTCGTAGCCGGTCTGCTCCTTGATAAGCTGGCACATTGGCGCGCGGCGGAAGGGAGCCTTGAAGTCTATCTCGTTGCCCCACACGTTGACCTTGGTGGTGCCGTGGAGCGTGATGGCTATACGCGAGAGCATGTTTTCTACAAAGGTCATCATCCAGTTGTAGTCCTTGTAGGCCACATATATCTCCATGCAGGTGAACTCAGGGTTGTGGGTGCGGTCCATGCCCTCATTGCGGAAGTTGCGGCTAAACTCGTATACGCCGTCGTAACCGCCAACGATAAGACGCTTGAGATACAGCTCGTTGGCAATACGAAGGTAGAGGTCGATGTCGAGGGCGTTGTGGTGGGTGATAAACGGACGTGCGGCGGCGCCGCCGGGTATGCTCTGCAGCACGGGGGTGTCCACCTCAAGATAGCCCTGCTCGTTGAAATACTGGCGCATGGTGCTGATGATGGTGGCACGCTGCTGGAAGACATGACGCACCTGAGGGTTGACGATGAGGTCGACATAACGCATACGATAGCGCTGTTCGGGGTCGCTGAAAGCATCGTAGACCTTGCCGTCCTTCTCCTTGACGATAGGCAGCGGGCGGAGGCTCTTGCTGAGCACAGTAAGACTTTTGACATGTATGGAGGTCTCGCCCATCTGAGTTACAAAGACATAACCCGTAACGCCAATGATGTCGCCAATGTCAAGAAGGCGTTTGAATACGGTGTTGTAGAGCGTCTTGTCCTCGTCGGGGCAAATCTCGTCGCGCTTGACATAGAGCTGTATGCGGCCACGGCCGTCTTGCAGCTCCACAAAGCTGGCGGCGCCCATGATACGGCGGCTCATGATACGGCCGGCGATGCTGACATTCTGATATAAAGTGTTGTCCTTGGGGAAGTTTTCGAGTATGTCGGCACTGTTGGCGTTGACCTCATATAATGCCGCAGGATATGGATTGATGCCAAGATTTCTGAGTTCTTGCAACGAGTTGCGTCGTATCTGTTCTTGTTCGGAGAGATGTTCTGCCATAATAATATAGTATTCTTTATTAAATTGCTTATTTGTCGTCGCTACGCTCTATGGCGCCGAAGAAATACGAAGAAAAAGTGCTGTATGATGTGGCGGCAGACATGCTGGACTGCGAGATAGAGCCACGAAGGCTAAAGCCATTGTTGCTATAGCCTATGCGAAGGTTGGTGAGCGTTGCCGAGAAGCTGAGTGTGTCGCCAAGATTGACATCTATATCAACAGGATGATAGAGCAGGTAGCTGTCGGCGAGCGTGCTTTCCGACACACTATAGTCATTGTTGAAGATAGTGAGCGTGGTTTGTGGCATGCCACTGCGCTTGTCGCTCTCTATATTAATAATGATGGGTATCTCGACAGTGTTTTCCATGTCATCGAGCAGATAAGTAAGGCTGATGTCTTCAGCCACAAAGATGCCGAAAAACTTGTCAATATTGGCAGAGTTGCACACCACCGTCATGCTGTCGCTGGCCGTAGAGCCATTATACGTGGTGAACGAGACGACAAACTTATACTCGCCTTCTTCAATAAAAAGAAACGAAGAGGCAGATTGGTCGAGGCCAGCCCGCATCTCTTCATAATCACTGTCTATGGTATCGCCGTTGAGATACACCACAAAGCTCAGCCTGCCAGGCTCGGTAGACGACACGGTATAACTATAATAATGCGTCTCGCCAGCATTGACGGTGTCGCCATCCTCCATCAAGACGGGGTTGCCCATCAAGATGTCGGAAACGCCTGTATCAAAAGAAGCGACGACTCTGGTGCTATGTTGAGGAGTGGGAGTGGAAGTGTCGACATTGTCCTTTTCGCAGCTCTGCAAAAAGACAAACGAGAGGCCGAGTAGAAAGATAATGAGGCGGGATTTTTTCATTATTTTTATGAGTTATATTTTCTTATATCAATATGCCACACATAGGCGGCAGAAAAAAATACATGCAAAAATACGTTTTTTCTTTCAATAATGCCGCACATAAAACACCATTGTTGGTAAATTGTGGATAAAAGTATGGCATGGCACGGTATGAAGATATGACAAAAAGGTACTCACAGACATAAAAAAACAGCCCATATATGACATTATGATAAAAGAAAAAAACATTTCACTGACATAATGTCAGCAGACATGCGTTTGGCATCGTCTTTGAGAAATAAAAGGCGTAGGTGCACTTCAAATGCCCTACCCAAAGACAAGAAATATTAACTAAAAACAAACAAATATTATGGGAAAAATCATAGGCATAGACCTTGGAACCACCAACAGCTGCGTCTCCGTAATGGAGGGTAACGAACCTACCGTCATCACCAACAGCGAGGGAGCTCGCACCACGCCAAGCATCGTCGGCTTTGTAGAAGGCGGCGAGCGAAAAGTGGGCGACCCAGCCAAACGTCAGGCAATCACCAACCCACAGAAGACCGTCTACAGCATCAAGCGCTTTATGGGCGAGACCTTCGACAACGTGCAGAAAGAGATATCCTCCGTGCCATACAGCGTAGTACGCGGCGACAACAACACGCCACGCGTCGACATCGACGGCCGCCTTTACACACCACAAGAGATCAGCGCCATAGTGCTGCAGAAGATGAAAAAGACCGCCGAAGACTTCCTCGGCCAAGAGGTAGACGAAGCCGTCATCACCGTGC
>JAZRVD010000215.1:0-17144 GCA_045598945.1 Bacteroidales bacterium
CGCTAACCTTGATGCTGAGCTGATGGTCGGCGCCTTCGTTGGTCTCCACATTCTTCTCCAACAGTGCGCGCGCCTTGGCGGCAGGAGAGCCTGGCTCGGCGTTTTCAAGTATCATCTTGTCGTAGTTGCACTGCGTGATAGTACCATAGAAGTTGTGGTTGCGCTCGCTGAGGTCTACACGCAGGTGTATCTTGCCGGTAAAGGGCAGCACATCGGTGAGGAGAATGCGTATAAACTGCAAGCCATTCTTGGTACGGATGGGGTCGATATTGTACTGTTTGCAATGATGAGTGATAGCGCCCAAGATACCGTAGAGGTCGAAGTCGCGGCTGTTGATGTCAAAGTCGAGATTGCGCAGACGGTTGATAAACTTGCGAGTAGCCTCTTTTTCGGGATGCTCGAAGATAACCTCCGGCTTGCCTTCCTCATAGATAATGCCATCGTACATAAAGAATATACGGCTGCTGACATCGCGTGCAAACGACATCTCGTGGGTAACGATGGCCATGGTCATGCCTTCGTCAGCCAGACGTCGTATGACGCTCAAAACCTCATGAACCATTGTAGGGTCGAGAGCAGAGGTAGGCTCGTCGAAGAGGATAATCTCTGGTTTCATAGAGAGACAGCGAGCAATAGCGATACGCTGCTTTTGACCACCGCTGAGCTCTGACGGCATGCTGTTGGCTTTTTCGACCAATCCAACCATTCTGAGAAGATTGACAGCCTGAGCTTCCGCCTCCACACGACTCATACCCAACAACTTTTGAGGGCCAACACAGATGTTGTCCATGACATTGAGATGGTTAAAAAGGTTGAAGCTTTGAAAGACCATGCCCATCTTGCGACGAAGAAGCGGGAGGTTGGCGTTTTTTGCCAGGATATCCTCGCCGTCGATGACTATCTCGCCAGAAGTAGGTGTCTCTAAGCGATTGATACAACGCAAGAAGGTGCTTTTGCCAGTGCCAGAAGGTCCAATAATAGATATAACCTCGCCCTTTTCTATCTCGCAGTTTACGTCTTTCAAGACAGAAAAAGATTTGTCGCCATCGTTAAAAACTTTACTTAAATGTCTTACAGATATCATAGTGAAAAAAATATTAAAATTAATAAAAATATCAATGTAGCAGCCTTACTTGGCAAGTCTGTCGAGGAGTTTGCCCAAGAGCCATGCTAACAAGAAATATATGATACTTATAACAATAAGCGGGAAGAAGGCATCGAAGGTGCGGCTACGGATAATATCGCTAACCTTGGTGAGGTCCTGAATGGCGATATAACCTACTATAGAGGTGTTCTTGACAAGGGAGACGGCCTCGCCCTTGAAAACAGGGATAACCTTTTTAAGCGCTTGCGGTACAATGAAGTTGAAGAAGGTCTGATGAGTGCTGAAGCCCATGGCGAGACCAGCCTCAGTCTGGCCACGGTCGACACCTTCGATGGCGGTGCGGAACATCTCGCTGACATAAGCAGCAAAATTGAGCGAGAAGGCTATGACAGCCACCCAGGTAGCATTGATTGTAGAGTTGCCGAAGACCACGAAATACATAATCATCAAAAAGACGAGGATAGGTATGTCGCGCAAGATTTCGATATATACCCTTGCAATAACTTGGAGAACAGGGTTGCGATGCATACGCATCCAGCAGACACCAGCGCCCAACAAAGAGCCCAGAAGTATAGAGAATATTGCTATAACAATAGTCTCCCAGAAGCCGTCGACAAGCATCTTCCAACGGTCCTCGACAATAAAGTTGTTGTGAAAACGCTCTGCTATTGATGGACCTGACACTTCAGCATCGTCACCACGCTGCCAACAGGCAGAGGCTGAATAATAATACGACTCGCTAAAATCAACTTGCTTCAACCTTTCCTCGGTAACATATAGCTCCGCAGCCACAAGATCTACCTTGTGTGAATTAAGAGCAGGGAAGATAGAAGGCAACTCGTATGGAAAGAACACGAGAGGCTGTTGCAACTTGGCGGCAAAACGTTGCAGGATTTCAATCTCCAAACCAGTCCATTTGCCATTCTTGATATGCTCAAAAGGAAAGCTAGCACAAACAGCGACATTCAACGGTGTGCCCTCGGTATATATTTTCACATCAGCCGGCGTCTCCATAGCTTCAATGTCGCCAGTAGTCCAGCGGGTAATAATGTCGTTCAGAGTGCCATCGGCGACAATCTCTGTGTAAAAAGTATCGAAAAGAGTTTTCAACGTGTCGTTTTTGCGGAAAGGGAAAGCAATAGGACCGCCACACAAAGGCGTGGAAAAACCCACCTCAATATCATACTGCGACACATTCGCGCCAATGCCGCACACGCTGTCAATAAAAGCAAAATCAGCCTTGTTGTTTCCCACCGTCAGGAAAATCTCAGCGACAGAATTATAACGCTGAATGTTAAGATCGGGATAATTGTTAGTAAACTCAATATCCTGAGTGCTACCAGCAAGAACCGCCACCCTATAGCCTTTCATATCCTCTATACACGTTGCCTTAGGGCTATTTACTTCCTTTTTGCACGCCGTTGTGGCGAGCAGCAGCATCGACATAACAGCCACTATCAGAAATGGCAAAAGTCTGTGCTGCATAAATGTAAACTTTTTACTCATTATCATTTAGTTTTAAATATTTTAGTTCTTTCATTTCAATAGTCTAAAAGCCTGCCAAAGAGGGATGCACATCTGTAATGCATTACCATCAACAAAACATTTGCAATATTAGACTTTTATATTTCCCACACTTTACGACAAAAATAACGAACTAATACTTCTTCTTTGCAAAACGGTCGAGCCCTTTTCCTAATAGAAAAGCTATAAGGAAATAGATAATGCTTACCACAATAAGCGGTGCAAAAGCGTCGAAGGTACGACTGCGGATTATATCGCTAACCTTGGTTAGATCCTGAATGGCTATATAGCCTACAATGGATGTGTTTTTTACCAACGACACCACCTCGCCCTTGTAGACTGGCACTACCGAACGAACAGCCTGCGGCACAACCACGGTAAAGAAAGCCCGCACCTTAGAGAAGCCCATAGCAAGCGCAGCCTCGGTCTGACCTACATCAACACCCTCGACAGAGACCCTGAACATCTCGCTAACAAAGGCGGCAAAGTTCATAGAAAAAGCAACAATAGCCACCACGGTGGCGCCAATACTGCTATTGGCAAAGACGACATAGAACACCACCATCAAGAACACCAATATTGGCAAATTGCGCATTATCTCTATATAAACCTTTGCAATACCACGAAACAGCGCGTTCTTGCTCATCCTAAGCCAACACACACCGCAGCCCAAGATAGTGCCACCCAATATAGAGAAGAATGCTATGACAAGAGTGGTCCAAAGACCGTCGAGCAGAAGCTTCCAACGACTTTCGAGAATAAGATTGTTATAAAGCCTTTCGGTGAGTGATTGCTTAGACTGCTTTTCCGACTCCACAGCCACACGACCTATGATACCCGTTTTGCAATAATAGAAAGGCTCGGAAAACAGCACTTCCTTGCAACGCTCCTTCGTGATGAAGGTGTTAGACGCCATAATGTCGATCTTGTTGCTCTGCAAGGCAGGTATCAACGAAGAGAAATCATATATATAAAACACCACCGGACGTTGAGCGTACTCGGCATAACGTTTTACCACCTCGATAACCATACCGCAGTTTTCACCATTACGAATAAAGGATACCGGCATCTCGTTGCAAGTGCCAACACGCAAAGGCTCACCAGTTGACGGAATGTTCAACTGTGGCATAGGCTGCACAGGCGCATCGTCTGACGTCCAGCGACCAACAATCTGGGCGAGGGTGCCATCATCTTTAATCTTTTGCATGAAACGATTGACATCATCGCGAAGTTCGGGGTTGTTCTTTGAGAAGGCAAGAGCGCAATGACCGGCGGAGATATCGGAAGCAAAATGAACATGCAGTCCTTTTTGCTTAAGGTTGCAGCCAATAACCATACATGAGTCGATGGCGGCGAAATCGGCCACACCAGTTTCGACAGCCATGATGGCTTCTGGATTGCTATTTATACGCACCATATCTATACCACCAAACTCCGTAAGCTTCATGTCGGTAATACCACCCATAAGCACCGACACCTTCTTGCCTCTGAGCTCTTCGAGGGTAGCAACTTGCTGAACCTCCTTTGTTGCACCAAAACGGCCAAGGCAAGAGGTGCATGCATGCAAGTAGCTATCGGAAAAGAGAACCTGCTTCTGACGCTCTGGGGTAATAAGCATACCGCAAAAAGCCATGTCAACCTTATTCGTATTGATGGCGGCAATGATGCCGGCAAAGTCGAAATTGCTGATTTCCACCGGACGATGCACCCATTGGCTAAAACGGTATACCATTTCTATTTCAAGACCTGCCCAATGGCCATCCTTGATATGAGTAAGAGGGAACGAAGCGGTTACACCTATGCGCAAAGGCTTTCCTTTGACTGGCGGAAAAGAAGGGATATCCTTTTCAGAGACTTTGCCATGCGTCCAACGGTACACAACCTCGTCTAACGAGCCGTCTGCCTTCATCTGCGCCAACATCTCGTTGAATTGACGGCACAAGGCTGTGTCGCCATGACGCATAGCACAAGCCACATTGCCTTGAGTGATATTGGTATGAAAGAGGTACTTTATGCCACGACGTTCAATATCGGAATCGATAACAAACATCGTGTCGATAACACAATAGTCCGCCTTGCCCGTCTCAAGAGCCAGAAGTATCTCCGCCGGTGTTGAGAAACGCACTAAATCAACATCGGGATACTGCTGACTGATGGCAATATCTTGTATAGAGCCTGTAATAACCGCTGTCTTGCGTCCTTTTAGGTCGTCTATAGACTTTATGTTTTCCAAATCACATACATCAGCATTGCCGCAACCTGCTACAAGAAACAGCAAAAAAGAAAAAATCACAACGTATAGCCATTTTGCAATGACCATACGTTGCGAGGAAACGACCTTGAATTGGAATGTATTATTAACAAAATGGTATATCATTCCAGAAAAGAGTTATTAATTTATACGTTCAACGACAACGGTTGGGCAGCGATAATAAGGTGTTGAGAAGCAGAAATCCTTTTCGCGCTCGTTTGTTACAAATATCTGCATGGCCACAATGTCGACGATACCATCTTTCAGCAAGTCGAAAGCGTTGTTCAATGCGCAATCTACATACTTGACAGGACGGTCAAGATATGTTGCAAAACGGCTTGTAAGCTCGATTTCCAAACCTTGCCATACGCCTTTTTCATCAATAAAGGAGAATGGACTTTCGCCCCACACTGCCACATTGAGTGTGTCGGTACTTGCGACACTCTGTGAAGTAGGTATCTTGGTGTTATATACATCATCGGTCAGCCAACGTTCCATCATAGATTGATAAACATTCGACCTCTTCAACTCCTCGAAGAAAGTGTTGTATTCGTCACGCAATGCCGTGTTTTCCTTGTCAAACATGAGAGCAATGTCGTTGCAGAGGTTTTTGCTACGCATAACAAAGCTTTGCTGTATATTGTGTCTCGCACAATCATAGCCGATAAGCATAAGGCTATCGAACACGCCAAAGTCGGCCAATCTGGTTTCTACTGCAACCATCACGTCGTTGGCTGTACGGTAGTGCTTGGAGACAACCTTTACCTTTATAGAGTCGAAAAGAAGGCTCTGAGTACTACCACTGACCGTTGCAACAGTGTATCCAGCCAAATCGTTGACAGTGTGCGCATGGGGCGTAACATAGACAGAATCTTCTTCCTTGCTACACGCTATGACAATGACGATAGAGAGAACTACCGCTAACAGAATAAGGAAAGGAGTAAAACGTTTCATATTGCTGATGTATTGATTTTACAGATGTATTGTTATTTATACAAGATGCGCCTTGTCTTTAAGCCATGCTATCTCTTGCGCCCATAACACGGGGTCGGGAGTCTCAAGAATGATAGGCATATCGTCGAATCGCGGGTCTTGCATCATACGCTCGAAACAGGCCTCGCCTATGCAGCCCTTGCCTATGCTTTGATGCCTGTCGACATGCGACCCAAGCCCCTTCATGCTGTCGTTGAGATGCACAGCCTTGAGATAGTGAGAGCCAATGACGCTGTCGAACTCGTCGAAGGTTTTGCGATACCCGTCTTCGTTGGCGATGTCGTAGCCTGCGGCAAAGGTATGGCAGGTGTCGATGCAGACCCCCACCCTGCTCTTGTCGTCGACACCCGCTATAATACGGGCTATCTGTGCAAAGGTGCAGCCAAGGTTGGAGCCCTGTCCAGCAGTGTTCTCAATGACTGCCGTAACCCCTCGCGTCTGAGCCAGAGCCTTGTTGATTTCAGCGGCTATCTGGTCGAGGCATGCCTCTTCGCTAACTTTGTTGAGATGCGAGCCGGGATGAAAGTTGAGATAAGGCAGTCCCAGCTGCTGGCAGCGCTGCATCTCGTCGAGGAAGGCGTTGCGGCTCTTTTGCAGGTTTTCTTCATCGGGGCAGCCGAGGTTGATGAGGTAGCTGTCGTGAGGGAGCAGCTGCGACGGCTTGTAGCCACGCTCGGCCAGCAAGGAGCGGAAGCCATTTATCTCGTCCTGCGACAACGGCTTGCTGACCCACGACCGCTGATTGCGAGTAAAGAGAGCAAAAGCGGTGGCATGGATAGCTTCGGCGGCAAGTATGGCGTTGCCAATACCGCCAGAGGCGCTGACATGTGCTCCGATGAATTTCATTGGTTATATTGTGTTTATCTCGTTGAGTAGTATTCTCGCCAAGCGAGAGGCGCTACTTTTTATTTCATTAGGAAGTTGATGTCGTCAGACAAGGCGTACTCTTTGGTCTCCGCCATAGAGCAGTGAAACACCTTCATCTTGTTGTCTTTGCCTATCAGTTGCAGCTTGCCGTTCTCGACAAGAAGAGCTGTGGCTTCGCGGATAGCCGCCACAACGGCGTCGGGATTGACCATGATATACTCCTTGAGACGGTCGTCGCGTGTCTCGCCGCCATGCTTGGGGTCGAAGAAGTCGGTATAGTGAGGGTTGATCTGGAAAGGCACAAGACCCATGCACTCGAAAGAGGCTGGCTCAACGATAGGCATGTCGTTGGTGGTGCAGAGCGTAGGGCCTGCCACATTGCTGCCGGCGCTCCAGCCCATATATGGCATGCCGTCGGCGGCACGGCGGCTGATGGCCTGCATAAGACCAAGGCGATGCAGCTCCTTGACAAGATGGAAGGTGTTGCCGCCACCTACGGCGACACACTGAGCCTCGTAGACAGCCTTGACGGGGTCGGCAGCATGGTGTACGCTGACGAGCTCGACGCCAAACTCCGCATAGACTTTCTGAACTTTAGCCTCATAAGCATTATAAGAGGCTTCGAGACCGCCCTCTGCCAAGCTGACGCCTGCAAAGGGGACGAAGAGCACTCGTTTGACGTTATGACGCTGACAGAAATCGGCAATCATCTGTTTGCACCAGCCCAGATAGGCTTCGCCTCGCATGGTGCTATTGCTTATAAGGAGCAGATTTTTCATTTATAAGGTTATTGCGTTTCTAAAAAGATTGGGGTTAAAGGTCGAGGGTGGCGTAGGTGGCGTGCTTCTCAATGAAGTCGCGGCGTGTAGGCACGTCGTCGCCCATCAGCATCTTGAAAATCTCGTCGGCGGCATGCGCATCGTTGATATTCACCTGACGGAGCTGACGGTTTTCGGGGTTCATGGTGGTGTCCCACAGCTGGTCTGGGTTCATCTCGCCGAGACCTTTGTAGCGCTGCACATGAATGTTGTTGCCCTCGCCCAGCTCGTCGAGAGCGGCCTGGCGGTCTTCTTCTGTCCAGCAATAGATGCGGCGCTTGTTCTTTTTCTCAACGAGGTAGAGCGGCGGCGTAGCAAGGTATATGTAGCCGCGCTCTATAAGCTCTGGCATGAAACGGAAGAAGAAGGTGAGCATGAGGGTGTCGATATGAGCGCCATCGACATCGGCATCGGTCATGATGATAATCTTGTGATAGCGCAGCTTCTCTATATTCAAGGCGTTGGGGTCGTCGCCTACGCCCTTGTGGACACCCAGAGCGGTGTATATGTTGCGAATTTCTTCGCTGTCGAAGGCGCGGTCGTGCGATTTTTCCACGTTCAATATTTTACCGCGCAATGGGAGGATGGCCTGGAACGTGCGGTCGCGGCCTTGCTTGGCGGAGCCGCCTGCCGAGTCGCCCTCAACAAAGTATATCTCGCACTCCGTAGGGTCGTTGTTGGAGCAGTCGGCGAGCTTGCCCGGCAAGCCTGCGCTACTGAAGACAGTGCTGCGCTGCACCTTTTCGCGAGCATCGCGAGCGGCGATACGCGCCTTGGCGGCCAGCACCAGCTTGTCGATAATGGTCTTGGCTATGTCGGGATGCTCTTCGAGGTAGTTCTCCATCATCTCGCTAACGGCCTTGTCGACAGCGCCGCGCACCTCGTTGTTGCCAAGCTTGGTCTTGGTCTGACCCTCGAACTGCGGCTCAGCCACCTTGACCGAGACGATGGCGGTGAGGCCTTCGCGGAAGTCTTCGGGCGTGATCTCCACCTTTTCCTTGCTCTTGGGCTTGATAAAGAGGAGGTTGTTGTTGTCGGCATAGTTCTTGAGGGTGCGCATCAGACCGCCACGGAAGCCGGTGAGATGGGTGCCGCCCTCGTGGGTGTTGATATTATTGACGTATGAGCGTATATCCTCCTTGTAGCCGCTGTTGTACTGCAAGGCTATCTCTATAGGTATGCCCTGCTTCTCGCCCTCCACATGGATAGGCTCAGGGGTGATGACAGCCTTGCCATTGTCGATTTTTGCCAGGAAGTCGGCGAGACCGTTCTCGCTATAGAAACGGTTGGTGAGGGGCTTGCCGTCCTCAATCTGACGCATGTCGGTGAGGTTGAGCTCTATGCCCTTGTTGAGGAACGCCAGCTCGCTGATGCGTTTTTCAAGCTCGGCGTAGTCGTATTCGGTAACGGTGAAGATGGTGTTGTCGGGGTGGAACTGGATATGCGTGCCGCGCTTGTCGGTAGTGCCTACCACCTTGACAGGATAGAGCGGCTTGCCCCTGCTATACTCCTGACGGTACACATTGCCGTCGCGGTAGACCTCGGCTGTCATACTGTCGCTAAGGGCATTGACGCACGACACGCCCACGCCATGCAGACCGCCGCTGACCTTGTAGCTGCCCTTGTCGCACTTGCCGCCGGCGTGCAAGACAGTCATGACGACTTCGAGAGCGCTGCGGTGCTCCTTTTCGTGCATGTCGACGGGTATGCCGCGTCCGTTATCCTCAACAGTGATGCTGTTGTCCTCATTTATAGTAACGTCGATTTTGGTGCAATATCCAGCCAGAGCCTCATCGATGCTATTATCCACCACTTCGTATACAAGATGGTGCAAGCCGCGATAGTTGACGTCGCCGATATACATAGCAGGGCGCACGCGCACAGCTTCGAGGCCTTCGAGCACGGTAATGTTGCTCGCACCATAGTTCTCATGATTTTGCTCCATATATTTTGAGTTATTTCTCACCGTATGACACTTTTAGACGGCATACGGACACTAATATTTTCCGATTGCAAAATTATACAAAATGTTCTTACGACTTTTTACGTGTTATGAATAGTTATTAACAATCGATTTGTGGTTACATTAGTTGTGAATTATGACAAAAAAATGTATTTTTGCAAATTCTTTATGCAATATATCAAAATCATAATTTTATTTATAGCAGTATGCTGCGCTACGCTGACAAGGGCACAGGAGTTTAGATGCTCCATACAGGTGAACTATCAGAAGCTGCAGTCGTCGGCACAGCAATACAGCTCTGGCGACACCAAGGTGTTTGAGACCATGAAGCAGGCTATGGAGGACTTTGTGAACGGCAGGCGGTGGACATCGATAGAGTTTGAGCAGCAAGAACGCATAGACTGCTCTTTCAGCCTGATACTTAGCGAGCAGTCGTCGGCGACCGACTTCAAGGGGCAGCTGCAGGTACAGCTCCGCGCGCCGGTGTACAACTCCAACTACACCACAGGCCTTTTCAACTACCTTGAGAGCGACTTTCAATTCTCCTTCAACGAGAGCCAGCCGTTAGACTTTGAGCCCAACACCTTCTTCAGCAACCTGTCGTCGACACTCGCCTACTACCTATATATAATGCTCGGCATATACTCCGACTCCTACGGCTTGCAAGGCGGACAGCCTTTCTTTGAGATGGCGTACACCATAGCGCAGACAGCGGAGAACGCTGGCTTCAAGGGGTGGAAAAGCTCCGACAGCCAGAAGGCGCGCTACTGGTTTTCGGAAAACCACAACAACTCGGCATACGAGTCGCTGCACAGCGCCTACTACTACTACCAGCGCCTTGGCCTCGACATGATGACCAAAGACCAGCCTACGGCGCGCAAGAACATCATACAAGCCCTCAACTATCTCAAAGAGGCTCACACCGTAAGACCCAACATACTGTCGGTGAACTCGTTTATCGATGTCAAGATGTCGGAGATAGTCTCCATCTTCACCCCCGCGCCTGCCGAAGAGCAGAAACAGGTGGCCGACATAATAAGAGTGGTGTCGCCCATCAACGTACAAAAGCTGAAAGGCTTCGCAACGAAATAGACAACATTATTTATCCAACAAAATACATAAATATAGATATGACACTCCCCATTCCAAAAGAGACAATAGACCGCATAGCGGCAGAAAACAGAATCACCAATCCCGGCAAGGCCTCGATACGCGAGATGCGCAAGATGATAGGCGATATTGAGAAAGAGACCGGCGTGCGTTTTGTGAAGATGGAGATGGGCATACCCGGTCTACCCGCCCCCAAGATAGGCGTAGAGGCTCAGATAGCGGCCTTGCGCAACGGCGTGGCGGCCATATATCCTGAGATATACGGACTGGACGAGCTGAAGACCGAAGGCGTGCGTTTTGTGAAGAACTTTCTCGACATCGACGTTACGCCAGAGTGCTGCGTGCCTACATCTGGCGCCATGCAGGCAGGCTTCGCGTCGTTCCTCACCCTTACGCGCTACGACAAGACCAAGACCAAAGTGCTATTTATCGACCCCGGCTTCCCCGTGCAGAAACAGCAGTGCAAGATACTTGGCATAGACTACAAGACTTTCGACGTCTACGAACACCGCGGCGAGAAGCTGCGCACCAAACTTGAAGAAGAGCTGAAAGACAACGACGTGGCATGCCTTATATACTCCAGCCCCAACAACCCGGCATGGTTCTGCTTTACCGACGAGGAGCTGAAGATAATAGGCGACATGGCCAACAAATACGGCGTGGTGGTGATAGAAGACGACGCCTATTTCCTGATGGACTTCCGCAAGGACTACTCCACCCCCGGCCAGCCGCCCTACCAGCCAACAGTAGCCAAGTATACAAACAACTACGTGCTGATGCTCAGCGCCTCCAAGTCGTTCAGCTATGCCGGAGAACGCATAGCTCTGATGGTTGTCAGCCCAGAGCTATACAACAAGGAGTGCCCCGACCTGGCGCGTTACTACAGCCAGACACAGCTTGGCAGAGCCCTTATATTCGGCACCCTGTACTGCCTCAGCTCCGGCTCGGCACACTCGGTACAATACGCGCTTGCCGCCATGATGAAAGGCGCCAACGACGGCACATTCAATTTTGTTGAAGACATCCGCGACTACGGCAGAAAAGCCATGGCAATGAAGAAGATGCTTACCGACAACGGCTTCACCATAGTCTACGACAAAGACCTCGACGAAACTATCGGCGACGGATTCTATTTCACATTCTGCTATCCGGGATTTACAGGCGTAGACCTGCTCAACGAACTTATAGGCTACGGCATCAGCGCCATATCGCTCGACATCACGGGCAGCCACAAGCAAGGTATACGAGCCTGCGTGTCGATGGTGCTATACGAGCAGTTCGACGACCTCAAGCTTCGTCTTGAGCTGTTCCACAAAGACCACCCTATTGACAAATAAAAGCATCGCCACAAGTTTTCAACGCTGTACAAGCAGCGTTGAAAACTTTTTTTATTACTTTTCTTTAACCCTTAAAAAATCAAAAACATGTAAAATCATTAGCCCTTCTTCCAATTTATTTATAATACTTAACACAAGCAAATAATGTAAAGAGAACTAACGCAAAAAAACTATTCTATTTTTTTAAACAAAGAAAGAGTATTATAGCTGTTATTATCATTCATGTTACAAACCTTAAAAAATAAAAAAAATGGCAAACACATTACGGGTGCCTGTTGTAAAGACAGAGCCCTCATTGCACCGTTACTATGTTGAATACAACGGCAGCATCTGGCCGGTGATACAGGTGCCAGAACAGTACGACGCACTGACACCCAAAGACATTGACTGCATACTGGTGGCAGAGAAGTTAGGCAGCCACCTCGAACAGCACATACCCACATTAATCAGACGACACTATCACGAAGGACAAGAGCAGATGTTTATCGTAAAATCGATAAACAACGACAAATGCACGCTTGTAGACATCTGGGGATATAACGCAACGGCTAACGTAGGCTTTTTTGAGCTTGAGCCTAAGCAGAAAATCATCGCCAAAGTAATATCCATTGGCGACAAGAGCTCGCAAGTAGAGATTACCGAAATACTGGAGTCGGAAGCTACTTTCTTTTCCTTTGGCAAGTCGAAGCTGCGCAAGGTGCTAAAGCTTAACGAAGACGACAAGACCTACGACTCGCTGTTCTCGCTACTGCTAAAAGTCGACGAGCACTGGGCGTTTGACATGCGCTGCTTAGAATACATAGAGAGAAACGCCGCCTTGGAGAACGGCAAAAAGCTGAAGAACGAACACGACATAGCGCTAAGACTGTTAGAGTACACGTCGTTTCTACACTTTTTGGCCTTAGAGGAGCGCAAAATATTCAAGAACCACCTCATCCTTTTCATTGAGAACGTAGACTACTTTATTGAAGCCTGCAACATGATGAACTCAGGCAACTTCAAACACTATGTTACCAACCTCACAAAAAAACTGACCATATCCGGCTCATTATACAACCCGCGCAAACAGCTGCACAAACTGCTATGCCTGTGTATAATAAGTCCCACGCTGATACGCGAGAACTCGGCACAAGTGTTTGAGGCGATAGCCAAGCGCGATGTATCGTGGTGGCAGACAGAAGACCTCGACGAAGAATTCATACTCGTGCTGCAGTTCTTCCTGCAGTTTCTGCTGCGCCGCTCCGACGACACCAGCATCTTCGCCCAGGCGCAGCGCTTTGTGCTGGCGCTGGCGCTGCAGCAAAACCTCTCCAACTCGGTAGACAGCAAGCTGTACAACCCTGTCATCAACCGTACAATGCTGCTGCGCCACGCCGCCGACCTCAAGGTTGAAGACCCAAGCAAGATACTTGAGCTGGCCTTCGACAACCTTGTAGGCACGATAGCTGTGCCGCTGACGGTAGGCTCGCCCAGCGTGTGGTCAGGAGAAGTGGTGGCAAACATCGTCGCCAAAATAGCAGAAAACGCACCACGCAAAAGCTTCACACCATACGTATTCAAAGGCAACAAATGCCAGATGATTATCGATGCCGACAGCATATCCATCACCTCCGACGACGTAACCGACAAGGAATGTTACCCCGCCATACCCACAGCGCTAAACCTGTGGCACAACATACAAGTGTCGTTGCCTGTGCGCATCACCGAAAAACACTACAACTCGGTAACCGCCATGCAGAATATATGGAACGAGATAGACACACAGCTATTCAACAGAGAGATAAAAGTCGAAGAGGAAGAAGAAGAGATAGAGATTGAGGTTGACGACATCATAAGCTTCATAGTGCAAGAGGTGATAAACGACAACATGGTTGAAGGCATTATAGTAGACCCGCCTATCAACGCAAAAGCACGCATCGCCATATCCGACATAGTAAGATACAACGTCAAAGGGCTGACCCTGTCGTGCTTCCAGCAAGACGAACAGCCGCTGATACTCTCCGCCCAGATAAAAAGCAAAGAGCCTAACGGCGGCTACATGCTGAAGATGCTGAAGCTGGTAGACGAATTTGTAGAACACTACCATCAAAACCAACGCGAGCTCATCTCAGACTACTCGCTAATATGCCGCATAAACACCTACAACGCCAGCCCAATAAACAGATATATAGGCATCAGCGACATGGGCTTCTCTGTATCGGTGGCAGCCTACGGCGAATACGAGGAGTTCTCCACCTTCGACCGCGGCGCCATCATACAGGTCGGCAACACCGACAACGTATGCTACAACGGCTACATCCAGGGCGACTACATCAGCACGCTTGACCACAGCGTGATGCCCGACATAACCGACGCCTTCGGCTCCCTGATGAAGATATACAGCGAAGGCACACTCAACGAAGAAGACGACGAAATAGAAGACGACAACAAAGAGCAACAGCTGTCGAAAAACGCCCTGTACGAGCTGATAGCCATCATCGAGCATCAGTCTACATTGGAAAACGACAACGTAAAGGCATTAGCATACTTCGGCTACTGCCGCACACTGGCACGCATGATGGACGACGAAGAGTGCGTAACATACTACCAGGGTCGCATGAAACTGCTGAGGATGCTCAACCTGTTTGCCGACACCGACAACCTCGACGAGGAGGTGTTTGAAGAAGAACAGATAGACGAGAATTTCTTCTCGCAATACACACAGCTGCATAGAGGGCTGATACAGATGAAACTGGTGGCATGCTTAGACAAGCCCAAATGTATCGACGAGCTGGTAGAGATACGCAACACCACGACAGAGCCAGACCTCAAGAAACTGGCATCGTTGGTGATAGCCCACAACCTGCTAAAAGAGGCCTCCTCCTACGACGAGGCCACATCGGTAAGAGCTCAGGTACGCGACCATCTGCAACTGCAGCGCAACGAGACCGACAAGAAATACTACGGCATAGAATCGCAAAACATCGAGTTCAAGACCAGCATGGTCTATCCGCCCGACAACGGCATGAAGCCCAACCTGCAACGTCAAACCAACGAGATACTGCAACAGATATGCGCCATGCTCAACAGCGGCGGCGGACGCCTATACCTTGGCGTAAACAACAGCGGATACGAGTGTGGACTGATGCAAGACCTGAAATACTTTAACGACGACAAAGACAAATACACCCTGCACCTCGACAATGCAGTGTTCCACAACCTCGGCCCCGTCGCAGCACGCCTCTACACGCGAGAGTTTGACGCCGACGCCACGCTGCCGGTACTTGTCATCTCCGTTGACGACGCCAATATACCCATAGCACTCAACGGCGTATACTACGAACGACGCAACACGTCGGTGCTCGCAGTACGCGACACAGAGACATTCTTGGAGATGCGCCAAAAACAGATCGACGAGCAGCAATCCTTCCAGTCGCAAACATCATCAGACTTGGACGACAACGACATGCTGGAACAGCCACAGTATGCGACGGAGGACAACGAGGTCGCCGAAGAGGAACACCCACTGCCCGAAGCACCGGAAGAGACAAACATCGAAACGACAGAAGAACAAGAAGAGCCAATAGGCAACTATCTACCCACAGCCACGCTGCGCAACAACGTGCTGCACGAATACATGCCCGACTACCTCTTCGACCACGAAGGCTACATCTGCCTGCTCGACGACGGCAAATACACAGTACAAAAAGACGAAGTGTGGGAAGAATACCCACTGACACTTGCCATACACGAGCCAGAGCTGCAAGGCAGCCTGTTGTGCATATACGAAGACGGCTGCTACACAAGAACCTCGATAGTCGAACTGCAGGAACGGACAGCCGGCAAAGCCTACAACCGCTACGACAGCGCTCCAATACAATTCGCCTCCATAGTCGACGACGACGACATACTGCTCCTGCTGCTGCAAGACACCAAGACCAACAAGTACATCCGTTTCGAGAATGTCAGAAGCTTTAGGTCGTGCAGCATGAGCGACGCCAAAGAGCTTCTGCCCGACCTCTCTTTTGCCGCACTGCTGCGCTGCGATGTCATCAGCAACGGCATGATCGACTTTACCGACTACCGCTACACCGGCTCAAAGGCCTTGGGCATACCCGTCAAATCGGAAGAGGGCAAAAACCTCTGCTCCCTGCTGTCCTCGATAGGCGTAGAGATACTCGACAATTAGCATTTCGGTCATATAAAGCACAAGAGCCACCTACCCCTGGTGGCTCTTGCTATATACTAGCCTTCTTCCATGCAACCATCTCCTCAACACTATCGCATCATTTTTTGCCTATCTTTTATCGAAACCAGAGCACGAAATAGACACACCCACATTGCATATTAAACAAACAAAAGCACCTAATAACGTAGAATTACTACAAAAAAAAACACACATCATTTGTGTAAATAAAATAAAAAGCTTATTTTTGTAGCGAATTTACATAAATATCAAATAAAAACCTCAAGACGAGTCATGATAAGAGAATTTTGGATTAAGAATTATTTGTCCATTCGAGACAAACAAGAGATAAATTTCCTGGCCAAAGGTCCGGCATCGGAACTGGTGACTGAGGTTACGGAAGGAGTCTTTGTATATAAGCTGGGCATTTTATACGGTTCGAATGCTTCTGGCAAGTCGAATATGCTGATTGCATTGAATGAAGTATTCCGTCTTTTGGTGTTGCCCAAGTCAGATGCAAATATACATATAAATGGATTTATGCCATTTGCATTGACTAAAGAGGAACCTACAGAGATGCATGTATCGTTTTATGCTCATGGTGTGAGATATGATTATGATGTAAAATTTAACAATCGTTTTATCCTTGCGGAGACTTTGAATTACTATCCAAATAATACAAGGGCTCTCTTCTATGAACGTACATTTGTGAGTGAGAATGTACAGGCAGAAATAAAGTTCGGTTCGACATTAAAATTACAACAGAAGACTCAGCAGACTATCCGTGAGAACACATTGAACAACCATAGTGTGTTGTCTGTATGCCGAAAGATGGCACTAACTGAAGATATTATGCCATTCAATAAGCTGCATGGCTGGGTGATGGAGAACTATCACGATGTGGATGGCGACAGTGGCAAAGAAAAGGGTCTTGTCGAAATTCTAAAAGATGCTTATAAAGATGATAAGAAGAGAACGTTCTTCAATCAAATGCTTCAGAAAGCAGACTTG
>JAZRVD010000216.1:0-1254 GCA_045598945.1 Bacteroidales bacterium
CGCACATCAGGACATCACCGCCGCCCTGCCTGAGTTTGATTACAGCCTCGACACGTTGCAGATGAGTTTCTGGTATGCCAATACCGACATTGCCGCTGGTCCAAAGCTTGAGGTCGGCTATATGACTGACCGCAACAATCCTGCTACTTTCGTGCCTCTTGCCATAATGCCTCGCACAAACGATGTCTTTACGAAATATACCATTAATTACGCCATTCAGAATATCGACTATCCCGAAGGCTCGGTGATGGCGTTCCGTTATCCGAAGGCGGGTTCTGATGATGGACATAAACGAGCCATGATTGATGATATCGAAGTGAGTTTTGTGTCTGGCTGTCCAGAAATCACGCATCTTAGGGTTGTAGATAAGTTGCCTTCGGCGGTTGCCCTTAGGTGGGACAGCATACCGGGTGTGTCGCAATATCGTATAGAATATGACGTTCGTGGTTTCCAGGAGGGCACAGGTCGTTATGTGTCGTATACCAATCGTCCGTGTGACACTCTTTCGGGACTTTCTATTGCTAATATCTACGACTTTTACGTCTCTGCAATAAAGAATGGCGTAACCTGCTCCTCTGTCAAGATTGCCAGTCGTGCCGGCTGTTCGCCTCGTAGTCTCGAGACACCATACGTCGAGGCTATGGAAAATCCAAGTTATTTTGTTGGTGGTTATTTTAGTGATAATACCCATGATTGTGGCGGTTGGTTGGGCAACTACCCGTTGCAGCAGCTGCCCTACTGTTGGGAGCAGCCTACCATGCGCGAAACGTGGTACGACTACCAGCATGTCTTTATCTATCGTGCCGCAGGTCGTAACGACCAGGGATATACATGGAGTCTTGAATACCCTGCCTATACCAGTGCCCTGACGTTCCGTGTCAACAATCCAAGCAATGCCGCTATCGTTACTATGCCCGATTTCGAGGTACCTATCGACTCGTTGAATGTCAGTTTCTACTATCGTTTGAGCAATGGCACGGAGAATAACAACCGTATGGACTTCGGCTATATGTCCGACCCCAAGGACCCTGGCACCTTCGTGGCGTTGGCCACCTATCGCAACAACCGTACAGAGCAGTGGTACAAGGAAGAGTTCGACATGAGCCAGTATGGCTTGTCGTCATTGCCGGCAGGTGCCAAGGTGGCGTTCCGCTATTCTGCCATCAACTACGACCGCGTGTTGGCTCTCGACAGCATCGTCGTTACCAAGCTGCCACCGTGTCTTGCTCCTACCAATGTTTCGTTGGCAGGTAC
>JAZRVD010000217.1:0-19895 GCA_045598945.1 Bacteroidales bacterium
TGTCCGGTAAAATGACTATCTTTGCTCATGGTTATGATTTGGTTTTGTAGTGAAAGCAAAGATAACCAAAAGGGCTGATACTTCATGTGAGTACCAGCCCTAAATTTATCAATTCAAAAAAGTTTTACCGGACAGCAATAATATTGTAATATCCAAGCCCTGTTGCGACATTGCTTTTTGTCGCAACAGGGCTTGTTGTTTTGCTCCTCTTTCTTTTCTTTATTCGCGGTGGAAGCCTATACGACGGTTGGTCTGGTTTTGGCGGTCTTCTATCTTCTCCCTTATAGTATCGTAGAGCTTGATGGCGTCTTTAGAAATGGAGCTGTTGGTATAGGATATGGTGTTGAGGATAGTCTGTTGGTCTATCTTTTTCCTGGCATACGCTGCTACGGTGGCGGCGTCGTTGACAATGTAGGCTATGTCGCTGGCAATGTAGCCTTCGGTGGCTTTGGACAGTGCCTGATAGTCTATGTCGCTGTCGAGTGGGCGCCCGTTGAGGTGTATGTGGAAAAGCTCGTTACGCGCTTCGCTGTCGGGTAGTGGCACATATATTTGCTTGTCTAAGCGACCTGTGCGTAGTATGGCGGGGTCTATTTTGTCGGGACGGTTGGTCGACCCTATTAGGAATATGCCGCGTTGTGAGCAGTTGTTCATTTGGGTCAGGAACTCGTTTACCTCGTTGGATTGATGTTCGCCGGAATAGCTTGAGCGGTCTGGCACCATAGCGTCGAGTTCGTCGAAGCAGATGACTATTGGGGCGTGCTTGGCAGCAAACTTAAACAAGTCGCTGATGATAAGCTGACTGCCGTGGATATATACGCTGCTAAGGTCGCTGCTTTTGATATATATGTAGTTGCACCCCGACTCCTCGGCAAACTTCTCGCTGATGTATGTCTTGCCGCAACCTGGAGGTCCGTAGAGTAGCATGCCGTTGGGTGGCGTGAGCTTGTATTGCTGGGCGAGTTCTTTGTTCTTGAGTATGAAAAGGACTTTTTCGTTCAGCTCTTTTTTTAGGCTTTCCATGCCGGCGATGTCTTTGAAACCGTTGCCATTGCCTTTCTTCATGTAGCTTGAAAAGTCTTTTTCCTGCCCTTGTACGTTTTCTTTGGGTTCAGGGCGAGTTCTTCTATGTTCTTTGTCTTCTCGTGTGTCGGTGGTGTAATCAGAAAGCCATTCCAGCACCTCACCTACGTTGTGAAAGTATTTGAATACGCCGGAACCTATGGTTTTGTCGATAAATGTCTTTATCTTTTTCGATATATTTATGTTGTCGAGACCTATTGCGTTGGCTGACCTGTATTTCTTTAAGGCTATCAGCTGTTTGTTGAAATCTAACGAGGTGTCTATCTTTGCCTTGTGCCATGGCGCATGTCCCGACAGCATAAAGTATAGCACTGCTACTGCTGAGAATAGGTCGTCGTTTTCGATAAAGCAGCCGGAGGCGTTGTTGTTGGAATGGTAGAAGGGGTTGAGGTCGGAGAGCATAAAGGCTGGCTTGGTGTAGCTGGCAGGGTAGAGGTGACCGAGATCTATAAGTACAGGCTTGAGGTCGGTGGCTTGGGGTAGCATGATGTTCGACGGGTCTATGTCGTTGTGACATAGCTTGTTTTGTGTCTCGTGAAGATATTGCAACGTCTTCAACAATGATTTGAAGATTTCTAATGCTGTCTCTTCCGATAATGGACCGTTTTGCTCTATGTGTTGCTGTAGCAGCGTGCCGTTGAGAAAGTTGGTAACGTAGTAGTGGCATTGCGGCTCGTCGAGTTGCCCGTGTGCCACGCATTGTGCCAGTCCGTCGTGATGCAGTTGCGACACGTATTTTATCTCGCGTATGGTCTTGCTCTCTTTGTCATGCAGTTTTGCCGGCACTGTTATGCTGTTGAAGACTTTGAGGAAGAAGGGGGTCTCGTCGGTGTCTACTACTCTGTATGTCTCGGTGTAGGTGTTTGACTTTATCAGCGCCTGTATGGTGTATTGTTCTATTTTGTCCCCTACTGAAAAAAGTGGCATAAGCAATCTGTTTTTAGTGTGTTGTTTTACTCGTTGTCATCGTTATCATCATCGTTGTCATTATCGTTGTCGTCGTTGTTGTTGGACATTATAGAATGAAAATCGAAGTATGTTTCGTTGAGAATGGAGAATATGCGTTTTATGTTCTGCTCAAAGTTTGAGTCAGGGTCGAAATAACATTCTATATTTAGGTGCACTTTGTTGTTTGCCACGAATGCTTTTACACATTTTCTGACGGCTGTTATTCTGTTGCATACCTTTAGTAGATAGATGTACTCTGCTGCTGCTTCGTCGTTTTCGTTATCTTCAATTTCATATATCACGGGCATAATGAACCTGACATACATTTCATCGTCTTCGTCATGGCCGCATATAATTGTTCTGCCTAAGTATGTAACTACAATTTCTCCATCTTCATCGATGTGATGTGGAAATCCGTTTGCTGACAGGTATTCGTCAATTCTTTCAATAATATTCATGTTTCTATTTTTTTTTGTTAAGGGTAATAATATGACAGGTAGAGCCTACATGTTGCGTATGTATCGTCTCGTCATGTCAAAGGTTTCTATACATTGGTTCAAGCAGCGTTCTAATATGATGTCGATTTTGGCATCGTCGGATATGTGTATCTCCATAGAGAGTATGACCATGTTGCCGTATATAAAGGCTTTCATTACTTTATTGGTCTTTGTTATTTTGTTGCAGAGCTTAAGTATTTTGATGTATTCTTCACTGTCTTCTTCTACGTTGTCGTTCTCATCGGTGTCAAGAATGTATACGTTGAGCATCTGGAGATGAAAATACTCATCATCTTCACCAGGATTGTCTAATAATAAATCGTAGCCCTGATAGGTTATTAGCATGTCGCCATCTTCATCAATGTGGTGTGGCAGTCCGTTTTCAGTAAGGTACTCGTCGACTCTTTCAATAATGTTCATATCTGTATTATTTTTTGTTGTTTTGTTTCTATTTAGTGTTAGATTTGTTTGGTTGTCTTATCTTTTTACAGATAGCACAGCTGGCATATATTCTTTGGTGTGAAATATTTTTGAGCTACTTGCTGTATCTCTGCTGACGTTATGCTTAGTATGTCGCTGTTCATCTCTTCGAGGGTGTCTACATGGTCGTAGTTTAGGTATGCTTTGCCTATCGACTGCATCTCGTTCATGCCTATGTCGTTGCTTATAGCCATCTGGCCTATCAGCTGTCGCTGTGCAGCTCGCAACTGCTGCTGGCTCAGCGTGCTGGAGGCTATCTTGTCGAGTTCGTTGTGTATCAGTTGTACCACTCTCTCTACTGCTTCGGACTCTACGCCGGCGTAGATGTAGAAGAGTCCGGTATCGCTTAGTGGCGAGAACTGCGATTCTATGGTGTAGCAGAAACCGTAGCGTTCGCGAATGGCCACGTTGAGCCTTGAGTTCATCGCCGGTCCGCCTATGATGTTGTTGATAAGGGTGAATGGCACTTTGTCGGCGTTGTAGAGGTCTGGGGCTATGCAGCCTATCAGCAGGTGGGCTTGGTGGGTGTGGCGGTTGATGGTCTTGTTGAAGGTGTGTGGCGCAGGCGTGGTGTCGCGCAGCGATGTGGTCGCTCTCTTCTCATATTCTCCAAAGTGTTTCTCGCAGAGACGTATAAGTCTGTCAAAGCCTATGTCGCCTACTACGCTTATCACCATCTTGTCGGTGGTGTAGTTTTGGCGCATGTAGTCTGCCACCATCTGGGGGGTAAAGTGGCGCACGTTCTTCTTGCTGCCGAGGATGTTGTGTGCCAGGGGGTGTCCTTCGTATATCTGTTCTTCAAACTCGTCGTATATCAGGTCGGCTGGTGCGTCGCAGTAGCTGTTTATCTCTTCTATCACCACTTCTTTCTCTTTCTCCAATTCGTGCTGTGGAAATATGGAGTGGAACAGCACGTCGGCAAAGAGCTCGAGACAGCGTTCTATGTGTTCGTTGAGCGACGAGGCGTATATGCACGTCTCCTCTTTGGTGGTATATGCGTTGAGCTCGCCGCCCACGCCGTCTATGCGATTGAGTATGTGGTAGGCTTTGCGATGCTCGGTGCCTTTGAAGATGGAGTGCTCTATAAAGTGGGCTATGCCTTCGTATGCTCCTTGCTCGTCTCTCGACCCTATGTTGATATATACGCCGCTGTATGCTACTGCCGAGTTGCTGTGTCTGAATACAAGGCGTATGCCGTTGCTGAGGGTGTGATATTTGTATTTTGTGGTGGTTTGTGTCATTCTTTTCGTAGAAATGCTATCGGAAAGGTGCATAGCATGATGCCGGCAAGGGTCTCTATGGTGTCTTCCGTCAGACAGCTTATTAGTATTATAATGGCAACATATATTGTTGCGCTTCTCCATTTTATTTGACGCATGCCGCGTATGAACAGCCATGCTATTGCTCCAAAGCCTATTATGCCGAATCCGCATAGCAGTGTCAGGTACTGGCTGTGGATATGTTTGCTGTTGCCTGCTATCTCTGATTGTTGCAAGTCGAGATGCTGGTGCATGGCGTCTACCACGTCGCCGTTGCCTACGCCGCACAGCGGATGCTCTTTCAATACAGCCCAGCCTCCTTGCCACAGCGCTATGCGTTCGCCCATCGACGAGTTGCCTATCTTTTTGTAGCAGCGGTAGCGCTCGTAGTCGAAGAGCAGCTTGTATATCATCGTCCTCAGTTTGTTAGGCCTGGTGTATACTATGTTGGGCACGCCTTGCTCTATGGCTGTTATGTCGTTGGACGTAAGCACTGTCATCCCAAGGCTGTCTTTGGGTTGCCCCATGCTGCCAAGGTATCGTATGAGCGTTGGCAGTATGATGTTGCCGTTGGCAGCAAGTGTGTCGACAGGCAGTGTGCTGACTTTTGCCCACTCTTGTCGCAACTCTTTCTCGCAGATGTAGTTCAATACGCTGCCGCCGTTCTCTGTCATTCCGTCGTTGGCATGGGTGTATGTGTTGCCGTTGGCTGTGGTGGTTTGCAATGGCTGTTGTTCCAATGGTGTTGGCGTGTAATAGCTGTTGACGGTGGTTGCGATGAATATTGCTGTGGCTGTTATGCCTGTGCATATAGCGGCTGCTATTGCGTATCGCTGCTTGCGTTGTTGGTGGCACGCATGGCGTAGCGAGACTATTACTCCTGCTACAGCGAGTGCTATGATGGCTGTATACGACTGGCATAATGTCAGGAATATCAGCAGCCATGCTGTTGTCAGCATCATGGCGAGAATAGCTATTATGCTGCCGTGGTTTTTTATTATATGGTATGTCCTCTTGCTCAGCAAGCCTATAGCTATGGCTACATTGAGGGCGAAGCGTATGTGCGACACGAAGGGCACTATCTCGCGGTGGGGCAGGGCTGGTATTGAGAGGTAGCGCCATAGCCCTATCAGCGACACCGCCACCACTGCCGCCACATACCATTGGCACACTGTCTTGCGTCCTTGCTCGCTCAATGGCTGTCGTGTCAGCAGCACCGTTGGCAGCACTGCAAGAGGCAGCTTCTTCTGCAGGTCGAAGAGTGCGTAGTGCATGTTGCTGCTCCATGTCATGCCTACGATGTGTATGGCAAAGAGTATAAGGAATGCTTGCAGCAGGCGGTCGGCTTTCAGCCTCTCCCATTTCGACACCCATTGTCCTTCTGCCACCCATGTTGTCAGCAGCAGAAACCACAGCAGGTTGGTGGCAAAGGTGGAGGTATGCATGGCTATGCCCGTCAGCGACAGCAATATTACAAATATTTTGTCGAAATGTTGTTGTCTATCTGTGCTGGTGAGTGCCATGGCGGTAGCTGCGCTATTTTTTCAGTATCTTGCTGTATTCTTTCGCATTGCCCATAATCTCCATGGCTTTCTTCACATCGGGGTCGTTGGTCAGCGAGCCCTCTATTCTGCCGCGTTCATAGTAGTAGCGTGTCAGTATCTCGCCTTTTAGCATGTCGCTTATCTCTTCGCGGTAGCGATACAGCTCTTGCTGCTTGTCGTCCTGCACCTGTTTCTCAAGTGCGTCTATCTGTTCTGTGATGCTCTCTATGTATTTCTCTTCTTTCGCCACCTTGCGCAGCTCTTTTATCAGTTTCTCCGTCAGTGTCGAATAGTTGTATTCTTTGTTGCCGAGGTATTGTACAAAGTCGTTGTATATCTCGTCGGTTATCTCAAACTGGCTTGCTGGAGCTATGCTGTCATGTTTCTTCACAAATTCGGTAACGTAGTTGAAGATGTGAAACTTCGACAGCAGTGCCGCGCCTATGCTCGACAGGTATATGGGTTCCATCTCTATGTCGGGTTCTATGCCGAAGCCGTCGTATACAGTTCTGCCGTTGCTGGTCTTGAAGGCCGTCTTCAGCGAGTCGGGCACCTTCTTGGCTCTGCCGTTTTCGTCGCGGTTGGAGTAGTCGAGCGCCTGTATGCAGCGCCCTGAGGGTATGTAGTATTTCGATACTGTTACCTTCATCTGGCAGTTGTAAGGCATAGGCAGTATGTTCTGCACCAGTCCTTTGCCGTAAGACCTCTCGCCTATCACCACGGCACGGTCGAAGTCTTGCAGGCTGCCGCTCACTATCTCGCTTGCCGAGGCGCTGTAGCCGTCTATTAGCACCGTTACAGGCAGTGTCGTCGTCAGCGGCTCGCGGCGTGTGGCGCTGCGTATGTTCTTCGACGCCACCTTGCCCTTGGTCTCCACCACCGTCTTGCCTTTTGGCACAAAGATGTTCACTATGTCTACTGCTTCGTTCATCAGGCCGCCGCCGTTGCCGCGCAGGTCGAGGATGATGCCTTTCAGCTCTTTTTTGTTGTTCATCAGCTCGCTGACGGCGTTGCGCACCTCGCCGGCGGAGCCTTGCGTAAACTCGTTGAGTTTCACATATCCGTAGCCGTCGCCTACATATCCGTAGTATGGCACTGCCTTCAGCTGTATCTCTTGGCGCATGATGGTTACCTCAAAGGTCTTGCCGTCGCGTTCTATGCCCAGCTTTACCGAGGTGCCGGCTTGTCCGCGCAAGGTGCTGCTCACCTCTTGCGTCGTCTTGCCTTCGGCACTCTCGCCGTTGATGCTGGCTATCTTGTCGGCGGCGCGCAGCCCGGCTTTGTCGGCGGGCAGGTCTTTATATGGCTCTGAGATATATACCCATTTGCCTTGCTGCTGTATCAGCGCGCCTATGCCTCCATATTGCCCCATAAGTTGCATCTTCACGTCTTCCATGTCGCTCTCGGGGTAGTAGTTGGTGTAGGGGTCGAGCGACGACAGCATGGCGTCGATAGCTTTCTTCATCGTCTTGCCAGGGTCTACGTCGTCGACATAGTATAGGTGTATGTTCTTGTATACGTTGGCGAATATCTCAAGGTTTTTGGATATCTCAAAGGCCTTGTCTTCTTCCTGCGCTTGTAGTGGGGCTACAAGGCTTGTCAGTGCTATTAGCGCTATCCATTGTCTTTTGGCGAAGAGTCTAATATTCATGATGTATTATATTGTTTTGTAGTAGTGTGGGTTATACTCTTGTAAAGCGCTGCAGGCTTATCTCGTCGGGCGACACAAACCATACCACGTCGCCATGTGTAAACACGGTGTCGGGCATGGGATTGAGCAGATGCTTGCCGTCGCGCTCTATGGCAAATACCATGCCGTTGTGGTTACGCCTAAAGTCCACCTCTTTCAGTGTCTTGCCGCATATCGGCCCGTCTTCTACCACCTCGTAGCGATAGGTGTTTATCTCGTTGTCAGAGTGGTCGCGTATCAGCAGCTCTGGCTCCACCTCCGCGTCGCTCTTGAACTTGCTTACCTGGTCCTCGTTGCCTATCACCGTTATGCGGTCCATGGGCATCAGCATAAACTCGCTGTCGGGCAGGTTTATCATTTTGGTGCCTCGCTCTACGCTCACGGCGCTAAGCCCGTAGTTCTGCCTCAGTCCGGAGTTTCTCAGCGTCTTGCCTACAAGCTCCGAGAACTGCGTCAGCACTACATTCTCCATCACAAAGTACTGCTCCATCGACTGTGGTATCTTGAATGAGTTCTGCGCTTGACGCTGGTTGAAGTTAGACACAAAGCGGTCCTCTATCTTCAGGTAGAAGTCGGTGGCCTGACGTGTCGATTTTACTATCAGCACCACCAGCACGGCTATCACTAATACAAAGCCCAAGGCAAGGTGTACATAGCGTGCCAGCACCAAGCCTACGAAGAACATTGCCACAAAGTATCTCAGCAGCACCGTGGGCAGCACTGCCACCTGGCTGTATTTGTATGTCGTCAGTATCTTCCTTATGCGCTCTCTGTTCATGTTGCCCACCATGGCCCACACAAAGGGCGACATCACCAATAGCGTGCATACTGCCGCTATCAGGTTTGCCCAGGGCAGGGCTATCAGCCCTTGTGCCGACAGCTTGGCGGCGAAGGGTTTCAACAGTGTGAACGACAGTATGGTTATTGCCACCAGTATGGCGCCGTATATCAGCACTGACGACAGCTGCTTTTTTACAAACTTCTGCACCGTGGCTATATGCTCGCTGCTCTTTGATGCCGAGGCATAGTTGTTCAACGCCACCTTCACCCTCTCTGGCAGACGTGGCATCAGCCACTCGTATACCGGCAGACCGGCCTTTATCATATAGGGCGTGGCAAAGGTCGTCAGTATCGACACCGACACTATTATTGGGTATAGGTTGGGGCCTATCACTCCAAAGCTCAGTCCCAATCCGGCAATGATAAACGAGAACTCGCCTATCTGGCAGAAGCACAGTCCGCTCTGCAACGCGGTCTTCAGCGGCTTGCCGCTCAGCAGCACACCCAATGTCGCCGCCGTCGACTTGAAGCATATTATCGTCAGTGCCAATACCAGTATGGGCAGTATGTATTTTACCAGCACTGTGGGGTCTACCAGCATGCCTACCGACACGAAAAATATTGCGCCAAACAGGTTCTTCACCGGTGTTATTATGCGGTGTATCGTGTCCGCCTCTATCGTCTCGGCAAGTATGGCGCCCATCATAAAGGCTCCAAGGGCTGTCGAGAAGCCGGCATACGAGGCAAGCACCACCATGCCGAAGCATAGTCCTAAAGCTACCACGCACAGCGTCTCTTCGGTCATGAACTTGCGCATCCATTTCAGCAGGGTGGGGATGAGGAAGATGCCAAACAAAAAGCATATTATCAGGAAGAACACCAATTTGGCAAGGCATAGCGCCAGCTCGCCACCGTTAAAGCTTTTGCTTACCGACAAGGTGGATAGCAGCACCAGCAGCAGCACCGCCACAAGGTCCTCCACCACCAGCACTGCCGTTACCGTGCCGGTGAATTTCTGCTGTTTTAGCTTCAGGTCGTCAAACGACTTAATGATGATTGTTGTTGAGGAGATAGACAGCATGCAGCCTATAAACACACATTCCATTGGCTCGAAGCCTAACAACTTGCCTATCGAGCTGCCTATCAAAAACATCACCGCCAGCTCGGTCAGTGCTGTTATAGCGCCTGTCGCGCCCACTTTCTTCAGCTTCTTTATGCTGAACTCCAATCCCAAGGCGAACATCAGGAACACTATGCCTATGTCGCTCCACACATGTATGTTGGTGTCGTCGGTTATTGCCGGAAACCACGGAAAATAGGGTCCTATAAAGAAGCCTGCCACTATATATCCTAATACCAACGGCTGTTTAAGCCATTTGAACACTACGGTTGTTATTCCAGCGGTTATCAGTATTATTGCCAGGTCAAGGAAAAGCGGCGGGAGCATAGGCGGTGGGTTAGAAATTAATAAATGTTAGGGAATTATTTACCTTTATAACTCAACAACCTCTGTTTTATTGTTTATGTCAATATATATAGGTATGTATGCAATGTCGTTTGTTTTCATATATGTCATGAATGTGTACATCAGTGTGAGTGTTCTGTTTCTACATAGTGTATGTGCAAAGACAATAAATCTCAGTCGGTCATTAAATATAATGATTATCCGTAAGGATGCGCGTTATTTCGAATTATATAGTCTGATACCAATTATATGAAGTTACGCCCTGCAAGGGCAACAGGCATTCAGCCCAGTGGCAACGCCTTGGGTTTGTTAGTGTGGTGAAAAACGCCCTGTAGGGGCAAAAGCATAAAAAGTATATAGACACCTTCTCTTGTTTTTATTTCCATTTTTTTTTGATGATGAAAAAAGTATGGATGCTTGGTGTTCTTCTTGTCTATAAATAACAGATATTCAACAAAATAATGTAAAATGCCACTTGTTTATCTTGGGCATAAACCTCCTTTTTTTTGAAGTTTTTGCCCAAGATGCTGCCTTTTCAGAATACCGTTATTCGCAGATTTACTTTTTGATATGTTATTTTCCTATTTAGCGGCAATGGTGGTGCAAGAGATGCCATAGGCATCTGATATTGGTAGCCAGCCATTCTTATGGCTGGTATGTGATGTTTCCACATCTTGATGCCAGAGGCATCTGATATTGGTAGCCTGCCATTCTTATGGCAGGTATGTGATGTTCTCCATCTCCCGATGCCGTCAGGTATCGGACATTGGTCATACGTTTTTTTGTCTGTCTTTTTGTTAATAAAATCAACTTTTTTGTTGATATGTTTTTTTTTTTAACTTTGCTAACTGAATTTTTATACATTAAATTATGGAATATATTGCGTATGAATATATTATCCATGTTTTTTGTATAAAATATGCTTTGTTTTTTGAATTAATTATTAATATTTATAAATCTATGAGAAAACTAATCTTTTTTCTTTTCTTTTTTGTGGCCATCCTCGCCTCATCGGGGTGGGCGCAGACACCGAGTGTTACATCCACTCCTGCTGCTTGTACTGCTGATAATGGTACTGTAAAGATAACCATCACTGCAAGTAACCAGACTTCGAGTAATCCGAGCAACTATTATGTCAGAATAAAAAAATCGAGTGGTAGTTATGGGTCGTCTAATACTGTAGAGGGAAGTGCTTCAAATCCAACCTGGCACTCAGGTTTTCATGGTCGTGAAGGATATAATACTTATACTCATACCTGGACTCACACTTTTACTGGTCTTGAAGCTGGCAGTTATACTGTTCAGTATACTCAATCTACTACTACTTATAATCGTCAAACAAATCCAAATTGGAATAGTGCGTCTACAAGTAATGTAACTGTAGGTAAAATTGAGTCTTCTTTGACTCTTAGCATGGTGACTGGCTATCCAGACTGTAATAACAATGTTCGTTTGAGAGTAAATGACCCGAATGATAATTATAGTACAACTGAGTTTGGCCGTTATACATATAGGTATTATACGGCTACTATTGATGGAAATGTTTCTCCATTTAATTGGGGAGTAATTGGCTATCACTTTAGTAGTAATAATGGTAATTACGAATTGGCAAGGTCTTTTGACGCTGGTAACCATACTGTTGTTGCAACGGATAAAAACGGATGTACGGTATCGTATGATTTTACTATAAATGCGGTTCTTTCTCAAGCTACTCAGTTAGACGTTCAGGTTAAATCTTCCGATAACGCCACTAACGACAACGGTGAGATTACCATCTCTGTCAAAGACAATGTCGGCAAGGCTCCGTTCACTTATAGTATTGATGGTGCTTCGTACAAGTCGTCTTCTACATTTACTGGCCTTGTAGGCGACAAAACATATACTGTTTATGTAAAGGATGCTTGTGGCAAAGTTGCTCAAAAGACTGTGTTGGTGCCTAAAAAACTTGTCTGTATTGTAAAGGATTCAACACATATTACTTGTAATGGACTCTCCGATGGTACTGTTACTATCGATGTTGACAAAGCTGGTGGTACGGGTGATTCGTATCGTTATCGTTTGAATGGGGGCGCTTGGCAGACCTCCAATGTCCTTACTGGTCTTCCTAAAGGTACGCAAACTATCACTATTCAGAGCATGGAGGGTAATACTCCCGTTGAGATAGCCTCTACTACTGTTGTTATTAAAGAGCCAGATGCTATCACTCTTGATGCTGTCGCTGATGCTATACCATGCAAAAATTCCTCTGCTACTCTCTCTGCTATAAATGTTGCCGGTGGTAATGGCGAGTATACATATAGTTGGAGTATTACAGGTGGCTCAACATCCTGGCTTGTGGCAAATAAAGACAAGGCTACTGTAACTATCAAGCCGGATGCTCTTACCGAAGCAACGTATACTGTTACTGTCAAAGATAAAAACAACTGTACCGCCTCAGACAACGTAAAGGTCGCCGCTTATCAGACTTTCATGAAGGAAAGAAAGGATGTTTCTGCTTGCGATACTTTTAGATGGGATGCTAATGACTCGCTTTATTGGCTAACCACTATCGACACCGTTTATCTCAAGACAGTGCATAATTGCGATAGTGTGGTGTCTATCAATCTTACTGTCAATTACAATAGTAGCACTGCCTACGATACCTTCGCCTATTATACTTACACTTGGGCAAAGAACGGCGAGACAGGTCATGGTACAGGCGACACCTACACCTCCTTGGGTAAACATACTATTAAGGGTAAGGAATATAAAGATGGTAATAGTTGTTCAAGTTACGATACTCTTCATCTTACTATCAAAGAATTTGAACTTGATGAGAACCTTGTTATCGACACTCTTTCTACACCTGCTACAGGAAAGGGACTTGACAATGGTACTTTCAACGTATTGATAGCCCAGAAACCAGCAGAGGCTACTTTGCCTTTCTATTCATGGGAGGAAGACAATACAGATATGCCTTTTGACCCTGACACAACTTACAAGAATTTGAGTGCTGGTGTTCATAAGGTTTGCGTCTCTTACTCTACTTTCGACACTTTCTGCTATGAGTTCACCATCACTGAGCCTGAAGAACTTGTCGCCACTGTAAAGGAGTATGACACCATCTGTATTGACGGCAGCAAAAAAATCTCTGTTACTGAAGTCAAGGGTGGCGTTGCTCCTTATTCTTATGTCTGGAAGGTCAGCGGTCAAAACGACACAATCTCGAAAGTCGACAACTATACTGCATCTCCTGTCAGCACTACAGTATACAAGGTTACTGTCAGCGATGCCAACAACAACAAGGTTACCAAGTCTGTTACCCTCGTTGTTAGCAATCCTGTAAGCACAGGCTATGTCGATTCCGCATTTTATATCTACACATGGGCTGCTGATGGCGACCATGGCCATGGCGATGCTAATACCTATAAAACTCTTGGTCGTGATACTATTGTAGGCCCTGCTTATAAAGTTGCTAACAATGTTTGCGACAATTACGATACTCTTTATCTCAACATCAAGTCTTTCAACTGGGATGATGAAGAAGAAGACACTATCATTGTTACTATCGCCAACGATGCTACAGGCTTTGGACTTGGCAACGGCTCTATCGATATGATGCTTGGCGCTCCTCGTACAAGTGTTGGCGATTTCTATGCTTGGTTGACTGACGAGAATGGTCTTGGCAAGTCTGACACGCTCAAGCTTGTCAACCCTGTTGACACCACCTTCAAAAATCTCTATGCCGGCAAATATGATTTGCATGTCCGTATTGAAACGTTCGACACTCTTGTGCGCAATATTGAGGTCGGTGAGCCTAAAAAGCTCGTAGCTACTCTTAAAGAGGCTGACTCTATCTGCATAGGTGGCAATAAGACTATCTCTGTAACAGATGTTCAAGGTGGTGTAGAGCCTTACAGCTATTCTTGGAAAGTCAAAGATGTTAACGCTGTTATATGCACCACGGCTTCCTACAACGCTGCACCGTTAGACATTACTGTCTATGAGGTTGTGGTTATCGATGCCAAAAACAATAAGGATACCAATTACCTCAAGCTTGTCGTCAGCAAGCCTGTGAGTGCAGGTTATATCGACTCTGCTTTCTACACCTACACTTGGAACTATTCTGGTGGCAGCAAGGGGCATGGCGCCGATACCACTCACGAAATTGTTGGTCTCGATACTCTGATTGGCAAGATGTACAAGGTCGAGAATAATGTCTGCGAAAACTATGATACGCTCTATCTGAAAATCAAGACCTTCAACTGGGATGGCGATGGCGACACCATCGTTGTTACTTCTCCCAACGAGCCTACTGGCAACGGCCGTAGCGACGGCTTTATCGATATGACTCTTGACGCTCCTCTGCCTAATGTGGGCAATTATTATGCATGGCTGGTCGATGAGAATGGCACGGGCAAGTCCGATACACTTGATCTTGTCAATCCTGTTGACACCGTCTTCAAAGGTCTCTCCGCTGGCGATTACAAGCTTTATGTACGTCTTGAGAAATATGATACCCTTGTGCGTGATATCACTATCACCGAGCCTGCTTCTATCACCTTCACCCTCACTGAGGATGATGAGATATGCGACGGCGGCGATATGACTCTTGCGGTTACCGACCCACAGGGTGGCGTTGGCGAAGGTGTCAACTATACCTATCTGTGGAGAATAAAGAATGGCGACACTCTCAGCTGCACTACGGCAACATGCAAGGTCTCTCCTCGTATTGCTACAACATACGAGGCAATTGTCAAAGATGCCAACGACAATTTCCATATCGAAGCGGTTACTGTCTCTGTCAACTATCCTGTAAGCAAATCATATAAGGATTCTGCTTATTATACCTACACCTGGGCTTTCGATGGCGATAAGGGCTATGGCGCCGATACTGTTCATTCTATTTTAGGACTTGACACTCTTATTGGTAAGGTATACCCGTCTCCTAAAGGCTGCGACAGCTACGATACGCTCTTCCTCGATGTCAAGAAATACGACTGGAGCAATACATTTGTCTCATCTAAGGTTATTGATGTTACTGGTTTTGGCAGAAAAGATGGTAATTTCCTTGCCACTATAAATATTCTTAGCCAACTAAATGGCAACCAAGAGCCATTAAAACATTATATATGGTTCGAAAAAGCCGATACGGTCTACTACAAAGAGTCTCCTCTTAAAAATGGATCTACGGATTATTCTTGTGGCAAACTTGACACAGGTTCGTATACTCTCAAGATACGTTGTGAAAACTTTGATACATTAAGTTTTAACTTCAGTGTCTCTCAGCCAGACTCGCTGGTTGTTCTTGCTAACAACGACACTGCTGTCTGTCCAGGAGTTAGCAAGACTCTTACAGCTTTCGCTACTGGCGGTATCGACTCCACTTACAAGTATTCTTGGCGTATTGCTGGCAAACAGAGTGTGCTTTCCACCGATACCACTTATACGGTTACTCCCAAGGCAACCACTACATACATGGTTACTGTAAAGGATAAGAACAACAATGTCGACTCTGCCAAGGTTGTCGTTACCGTCAAGAATGTTCCAACAACGTCTGTAGATAGTTTCCGTTGCGATAATGACTTGACCTTCATGTGGAACTCACGCCAGTTTACTGCCGTTGGCACCCAGAAAGATACTCTTACAGCTGCTAATCTTTGCGACAGTATTGTCGTTATGACCCTCAAGTCTTATCCTACATATAATGAGTCTCCCTCTGCTGTAGCCCTCGAAAATCAACTTAAAGATGGTTTCGAATGGCGCGACACTATCTTTGGAGAAGGTACTGTAACAGGTACATACCACTTCGACACCGTGTCTCAGCACGGCTGCGACAGCATCGTACATCTTAGCCTCACCGTTCTTGAAAATCTCGATACAACGGTATACGACACTGTTTGCGATGTCTTCAATTTTACCAGCGAGCGCACCGGAACCGAATATTCTGTTACACATGACGCTATTATCATTGACACTTTCTATAGCCATACAGGTAGCGACAGTGTTGTATCTCATAATGTTAAAGTGTTCTACTCTTCTGAGGTCAAAGACTCCCAGGCCGTCTGTCTCTCTGCCTTACCTAAAACTGGCTGGAATGGGAAGAACTTCTCTGCTGCTGGCACGATGGATGTAACCCTGAAGTCCGCTGCTACTCTCTATAAGTGCGACAGCTTGGTGCACATGATTCTTACCGTCAACCAAGAATACGACACTACCGTTGATACTTCTGCCTGCGACCTTTTTATATGGACCGATGACGATGAGTATACACAGTCTGTTACTGGCAAACAGTTCGACTACAAGTCTATCTACAACTGCGACAGTACTGTTACACTCAACCTCACCGTCTATAACAATAGCAGCACAGCCTATACCCTCGACACTTTCTACACCTTCTATTGGAACGACAGCATCTGGGGTCATGGCGACTCTCTCCGTCACGAGGCTCTCGGCGCCAACCGCTACGAAGGCAAGGAGTATATGGATGCTAATAAGTGCGCAAGTGTTGATACACTCTACCTCACTATCAATAAATACGATTGGAAGGCTGTCTTCGATACCGCTGTCTTCGACCCAACAGCTTTCGGTGCCGCCGATGGTCATGCAGTGCTTACACTCAACGCCCCTGTCAAGGGTCAGTACTCCACCTGGCTCGACACTGGCAACACCCCAACGGTACATCCTATTGCCAACGACGGCTCGGTCGACTTTACAGGCCTTGCCGAGGGTGTCTATAATATGCGTCTGGCTCTCAACAACTATGACACCACTACTATCGAGATTCGTATTGCTCAGCCTGCCAAGCTTATTGCTTCTGTACCTGTCTATGCCTCTGCAGTTTGTGCCAACCAGCCCGACACTCTCGTTGCCAAGGCTGAAGGTGGCGTCGGCGAAAAGACATTTATGTGGAAGTCTGTCGCTGATGGCAGTGTGCTCTCGAATAAAGACTCTCTTATAGTCGAGAAACCGATTTCGGGTATCTATGCTTTCCGTGTTATTGCTACCGATGAAAACAATGTCTCCGATAGCACTGAGGTGAGCGTTAAAGTCAATCCTAATTACATTACTAATTTGGGCGACTCTGTGGTCTGCGATAGTATAATATGGCTTGATGGCAATAAGTATGTTACTAATTTCTCCAACCTCGCTCCTCTTACTTTCGACACATTCACTGTCTATCATTGCGATAGCACCGTAACGCTCAACCTTACCGTTCATCATACTGGACATACTGGCTTCGATGTCGAAGAGTATTATTCCTATACTTGGGACGTTCTATATGGCTCTCAACAGACCTACGTTGCTGGCGGTACATATTATGGACCTGGCAACGAGCCTGTCCCATCGTCTGCTAAAACTTGTCCGAGAGTCGACACCCTCTATCTCACTATCAATACTATCGATTGGGACGATCCGGATATTCTCGATACCACCCTTACCGATCCTACCGAGTATGGCGAGGACGACGGTAAAATAGACGTAGAACTTGATGCTCCTGCCGATGGCAACTACTATGTTTGGATTGAGAAGATTGGCGACAATAACAGCAGAACTAAGGTCTCTGAGGAGAAACTGTTTGCCAAAGATGGCTCCGACTCTTTCACCGATCTGCCAGCTGGCGTCTATGACCTCTGTGTCCGTTTTGAGGAATTCGACACCAACTACTACCGCTTCGTTATCAATCAGCCAGAAGATTTCTATATCACTCTCTCTGCTCCTAAAGACACTCTCCTCTGCCTCGACTCCACTCTTACCCTCTCTGTGGGCAAGACCAACGGCTGCATAGAGAAATTCGAATATGTATGGTCTGTCAAGGATGCCGTTGACACTCTCTCCGAAGAGGCAACCTTCGCAGTCTCTCCTGTTGAGACTACCGTCTATGTCCTCTCTGTTACCGACTCTCTCGGCAACGTAGCTCACGATACTGTCACCATCCAGGTCGGCTATCCTCTTAGCACTGCCTACGACACCGCCGCCTACTATGCCTATACTTGGGAATATAGTGGCGTCAAGGGACATGGCTCTGATGCCAAACTCACTGTCTCCGACCAGTATGTTGGCAAGGTCTATAAGACTTCCGACAACTGCGAGAGCTACGATACGCTCAATCTTACTGTCAATACCTACAACTGGAACGACCCATCGCTGCTTAGCGACACTGTTATTGTTCCTACTGGCTATGGCTTGCACAACGGCACTGCTATCTTCTCTCTCAACGCACCAGTTGACGGTCTTTATACTATCTGGTTCGACAAGGAGAACTCGTCTGTCGATCCTAAGTTCAATGCCTTCCCATTCGATACTATAATGACTCGCAGCGGTCTCAGCAATGATACTAATATCTTTGTCAACCACACCGACTTCATTTATAGCGGTCTCACCACTGGCACATATACCGTCAAGGTCGCTTACGATGTCTACGACACCTTCGAGGTCGTTCTCAATGTTACTCAGCCAGACTCACTCATCGTACTTCTCAACGACGACACCGCTCATTGCGGCACTGTTCAGAAGATGCTTGTGGCTAAGACCAATGGTGGCTCCGGCGAGTATACTTATTCTTGGACTGTCAATGGCGAGGCTTCAGCTTTCGACAACGACACCATCTATGTATCACCATCTGCCTCTACAACATACAAGGTCTTCGCTATCGATACCAACAACAACATAGACAGCGCTGTTACCGTCATTACTGTCAATGATGAATACAAGAATGTCCCTGTTACAGAAACCGCTTGTGATACCTTCTTCTGGACGGATGGCTCTTATTACACAAAATCTTTGACCAACAAGAAGTTTGACTACAGTACTGTCAACGGCTGCGACAGTATCGTCTATCTCACTCTTACTCTTAAACGCAATTCCAATACTGTCTACGACACCGAGGCTTACTATTACTATCGTTGGACTGACGCTGACAATCTTGGACATGCTATCTCTTCCGACGATACATTCTTTGTCGATGGCAAGTATCCTGGTCGCGAATATACCAGCGTTTCGGGTTGCTCAAGTGTCGACACCCTCGTTTTGACACTCTCCACTCTCGATGGCAAAATCGCTTTCGACAAGACTGTTACCGAACCATCGGGCTATGGCAGGAAAGATGGTAGTTTGGAGGTTCAAATCAATACTCCTGACACCAATACTCGCTACTATATCATCAATCCTGATGGCGAAGACGAGCTTATAGAAGACCTCGCTTTTGTTAAGGAGAACCTTCCTGCCGGCGAGTACACAATCTATGTACGTTACGAGACCTTCGACACCTTCCCAATCACCTTTACTGTCAATCAGCCTGAAGAGTTGAAACTTGAGATCAAAGAGGTTGAGGATATTTGCAGCGGCGCATCTGCTACCTTGAGTATACAGTATACCAATGGCGAGGCCGCAGAATATGTGTGGAAAGTTGTTGACATCGACGACACCATTGGCATTGCCGATGAACTTACGGTTACACCTATCGACACTACATCTTACGTCTTGATAATGACAGATGTCAACAACAATAGTGTCTCCGATACCGTAACTGTCAACGTGTTCCGTCACATCGCACTGCATCTCGACACTTTTGTTTGCGACAGCTTTGTGTGGAAACATAACGATTTGCCTATCGACACCGTCAAACTCTCTGACAGATATTTCTACACCTATACCGCTGAAGACAAATGCGTGATTGTCGACACTCTCGATGTTATCGTATCGCCAAGCTATCGCTACTCTGAATCTCAAGAGGCTTGCGACTCGTTGCTGTGGCACGATTCTGTCTATCACTATTCTGGCACACATGTCCTTGAAAACTCTACTCTAATGGGTTGCGACAGCAACTACACTCTCAACCTGTTGCTCCATCAGACAAAAACTCTGACCATCCCAGATCATGGCTGCGACTCGTTCTACTGGAAAGATAAAGGTGTTACCTACTATGCTTCCAGAATCGATACCATTAAGCGTGCCGACGTTTATGGCTGCGACAGCATCGTAACCTTCGATATCAATGTCCATCAAAGCTATCAGGTTGATGATCCACAGCACGGCTGCGACAGCATGATGTGGAACAACAAGATGTACTATGCTTCCAACTCCACAGATACCATAATGCTTAAGACTGTTAACAACTGCGACAGCATCATCACCCTCAACCTCACCATGGGCTACGCCAACACCGGT
>JAZRVD010000218.1:0-4739 GCA_045598945.1 Bacteroidales bacterium
CCTCTATAGGCATCGCCGTAGGCGTAGGCATGATACTGGCGGCCTCCTTCACAGCACTCGCCACACTGATACTGCTGCTGTCGTCGTCGTTTTTCAAACAACGCATGGCAAGACGCAACAAAAGAGACAAGAAACAATAACCTAAACATTAATACATGTACTACATTCTACGCCCCATAGTAGACTTTGCCACACGAAGTCACTATGCCAGCATGGTTGTCAAAGGCAAGGAGAACCTACCAAAAAGCGGAGCATACATCTTCGCCCCATGCCATCAGAATGCCATGATGGACCCCCTGCTTATACTCGAGACCACACGGCGAGGCGTATGGTTCCTATGCCGCGGCGACATCTTTGAAAACCCCACCATCCGCAAGATACTCACTTTCCTAAAGATAATGCCCGTCTATCGCATACGCGACGGACGCAAAGCCGTAGAACAAGACAACATTATTTTCAACCGCTCGCGCGACATACTCGTTGAGGGCATGCCGCTGTGCCTCATGGCTGAAGGACGCCACACCGACCGCCATCAGCTTCTGCCCTTAGGCAAGGGCATGTTTCGCATTGCCGGCATGGCACAGGCGCTGATGGGCGACAAGCCGCTGTACATCATACCTGTAGGCCTCGACTACGACGACTACGAGCGCCCATACAGCAACGTCGTCATCAATATCGGCAAGCCTATCGACGTGCTGCCTTTCTTGCAGAAGGCCAACGGCGTGCAAGAGCTGCTGTGGAAAGACCTCCGCAACGCAGTAGCACCCAAGATGCAAGAAGTGATGTTCGACATACGAAGCAAAGAGCATTACAACGAATTCGCCACACTTTGCGAGATGAACAACGCCGCCAAGCGCAAAGATATGGGGCTGTGCAACAGCGTCTACAACAGGTTCGTTGCTCGTCAGCAACTTGCCATCCAATACGATGCCATAGAACAAGCCGCCGCATCGGGCGACAGCGACGCACAGCAGCAGTTAGACACGTTGCTCGCGCAAGCCAGCCACCCTGCCAAGAAGAAGATACCCTATCTCGGCATCATCACCCTCATAGCCGTGATAGCCGCCGCTGTAATGTTCCCCATTGTACGCAAGGTGCTGCTATTCATGATTGCCGCCAACCCCCTGCCTTTGTTGCCCACCCATCTCATAGCACGCTGGAAGATAAAAGACCCGCAGTTTCGCAGCTCCATCAACCACGGCATACGCTTTGCCTTCGGACTGTTATATATCCCTATAGCCAGCATAGTCATAGGCTGCTGTCAGGGGTGGCTATGGGGACTGATAGCTTTTGCCACAGCACTGGTCATCACACGCCTCAACGGCCCTATCCACCACCTTCTCACACGCCATTAGCCCACATTGTCCGTTCAACATGTCAACGCCCTTGCCTCCCACCACTACAAGGACGTTGCTTACATCTTATCTACAGATAAATCAACATTATAAAAAAAATCACTATCTTTGCAATAATTTTTTTTATTATTTGAAGGCGTATGGTGTCTATATGTCATTGTAATGCAAAGTATTACATAAGAACAACTTATGCCGGCAAATAGTGTAACGTATTGACATTTCCGATGCAAAGAGTAGCTTTTTTTATCGTTATTATACTCACGCTAATGCCTGCAATGGCCACTTACGCCCAAAAAGAGGTGTCGGCAGCTGGGGGCGTGGCGAAATCCGCAAAAGGCACCATATCTTACACCTTTGGTCAAGCTTTCTGCTCCGACAACCAAGCCACTGTCGCTCGCATGTCGGAAGGCGTGCAGCAGCTGCCGTGCCAGCCGTCTAAGACCCTGCACGAATTTGTACAATGCGACAGCATTGCATGGCAAGGCAACACCTACAAGGTTTCTATCGACACCGTGGTGCGCACCTTCGACATACTGGGCTGCGACAGCGCCGCTCATGTTACCCTGACAATCTACTACTCCGACTCTTCGCAGTTTACCGAGCAAGCCGAAGGCTCTTATACCTGGGACGACAGCATCTTCCGCACCTCAGGACATCACAAACGCTTGTATTCCACCACCAACGGCTGCGACAGCACTGTAACGCTACACCTGTCGCTGATGCTCGACAAGCCCATGCCGCGCATCTTGTCTTACGACTACCAGTCCGTCTTTCTCGACCACTACCCCAACGGCAACGACAACCCAAGCGTAAGCTACGCCGCCTACCGCTGGCTACACGACGACGAGGCCATACCCAATTCCAACACCGACTTCTATTCTATCCGCTACGGCTCAGGATACAGCACACTTACAGGCTGTTATACTCTGGAGGTGCCTACCGACAGCACCTTGCAGTTCTGGGTAAAGTCTAACACCATCTGTATGGACTACCTGCAGATAGACGGCGTAGAGGACACCCCCATGGCTCTTTCGCCCAACCCCGTAGCCGCCGCCAATCCAGTAACGGTGTCTATACCTTCAAATATTCTGCACAAGGAGTCCCTGTTTATTGTAGCAGACCTCTATGGCAGAATAGTCTACACGACAATACCATCCCAAACCATACTTACCTTTGCCGCTCCTACAACAGCTGGAGCCTACACATGCCTGATATCTACACCTGCCGGCATAGTATCAGCAACACGCCTCATCGTTAAATAGTTATCCTTATCATGACCTCAAGACTACGGCATTTTTTTATAATACTCTTGATGATAGTCTGCTCTGCTGGCTACGGGGCAGAGCGCGATGCCGTACCGCAGCGTTCCCATCTGTCTGTCTTTGTCAACGGCGGCAGAGGGGCATTCACCATCAACAACAATTTGCTGGAGCCTACCAATTATGGCTCTTCGTTTGGTGCGGAAGTAGGCTACACCTACCTCTTCACCTCTTGGTTCGGCTTGCATATTGGCACCGAGCTCAACAACACCTTCTCTGGAATAAAGGCTGATATAGCGGAAAACGAACATCGCGGCATGGCAGACGTATACGGCTACTTGGGCTGGCGCGAGGAAGAGGTTATTTTCGTAGGACGTCGCAACGACGTGGTGGAGAACTACAGCTCGCTATCTGTTGCAATGCCATTGCAACTGCATTTCAACGCAAATAACTTCATGTTCGACATAGGCGCCAAGCTGCTCTACAACATCTCGTGCAACATAGACTACGACTACGGCGCTGGCGAGTACGGCATGCGTCCTATCATCGCCGGATCGGGCAGCTACGGCGGACAGCTGATGTCGGCACACATCTTAGAGGCCACAAGCGGGTCGTACAGTATGGCATCGCACCCGCTAATGGTACTGCTTAGCGTAGACATGGGCTACGCCTTCAAGTTCAACAGCCAAAGCTCATTGCAGTTAGGACTATATGCCGACTACTCGGTAATGAACCACTCCACCAACAACAAAGAGCTCTTTGTGTCGCATGCGTCGGAGGTATGCTACAGCCAGTCCACCATGCTCAACTCCTTGGGCTATTTCTCGGCAGGTGTGAGGATAGGCTACACCTTCGGCTTCAACAACTCTACAATACGCAAAAAGAACAAAGAGCAGCGCCTCGCCCAAAGTGCCTCGAAGGCAAACAGCAAAAAAGAAAAGAAAGAGAAAAAGAAGAAAGAAAAGAAAAACAAGGAGGAAGCCACACCAAAAGCCACACCTGAAAGCACTCCCTCTGGTGTCAATCCGTCAAAAGGCTACATCTACGGTGGCATGGGCGGCATAGGTGCAGGTGTTACCACCAAGTCCGCCACCAACAAGGCGGAAGAACAGAAGCCTGCCACCACGCCAGAAACTCAGCCAGCAAAGACCACCACTCCAAAGACTCAGCCAGCAAAATCCAACACGCCAAAGACTACCACGCCAAAAGCTCAGCCGGCTAAGCCCAAGACAGCCAGCACCCATAAACCGGCAACGGCAACACCTGCGGCAAAGCCTAAGCAAAACAACGACACCCAAAAAAACACTTCCTCTCCCAAAATCACCGATAGCCATTCCATATTTCCATATCTTTAATATTTATCAATACCAATATAGATTGTCATGTCTCGTATACGTCATTTTATAATAGTATTTTTCCTATTGCTTACCGAAATACTCGTTGCGCAAAGTCCCAAGATGTTCAACTACCAAGCCGTAGTGCGCGACAGTGCCGGCATGTTCATCACCGACAAGGACATCACCGTCAAGGTGGCCATCAGGCAGAAGAGCGCCACCGGCAGCATTGTCTATGCCGAGACACATTATGCTCATACCGACGCCGGCGGCCTGTTCTCCATCATCATTGGCAATGGCGACGCCGACGACACCTATACTGCCATCGACTGGGGCAAAGGACCATACTATCTCGCTGCGCGTATAGAGCAGTACAACCTCACCACCACCCAGCAGCTTGTCAGCGTGCCATACGCCATGTTTGCCGACAAGGCCATCGTTGCCGACACCGCCGTCAAGGCACATACTGCCATCATAGCGCAGCAGCTGGCCAGTGGCATGACAGAGAGCCAGAAGCTCTCCGTCTCTGGCGACACCATCTTCTTGTCGCAAGACGGCGGCTTTGTAAAGGTGCCACCCACCTTTAGCGGCAGCTATCACGACCTTGTAGACACCCCCTCGGTGCCTGTCATACCCACCGTTGTCAGCGCCTTTCAAAACGATGCCGGCTACCTCACATCATATACCGAACAGCAGACCCTCGCCGACGTACTTGCTCTTGGCAACGACGCCAAAGGCTACCAGATAAAGAATGTGCTCGACCCCACCGCCAGCGCCGATGCCGTAACCTA
>JAZRVD010000219.1:0-9401 GCA_045598945.1 Bacteroidales bacterium
GTCCGGTAAAATGACTATCTTTGCTCATGGTTATGATTTGGTTTTGTAGTGAAAGCAAAGATAACCAAAAGGGCTGATACTTCATGTGAGTACCAGCCCTAAATTTATCAATTCAAAAAAGTTTTACCGGACAGCAATAAATACTTTTATAATTTTACATGCTAAATAATTTTTATTAACAATTATGACCCTACACCATCACACAAGAGACAACTAACACATACGCAAAGACATACAACAACGACAAAAACTTTCGACGAATATTACAAGAGACTTTGCCACCGAGCAGATTTCGTTCAACGGCCACTCGCACACAGATGGCCTGACAATCTACACTCGTCCGAAAAAGAAGCAGAGCAACCTTTCGCCTATTCAAAAATTATGTCGTATATTTGCATTTGATTGTAAACATCTTAATATTGTTAAAAAAGTTGCATTAGCGACTTGAATTCAGCAAATTTACCAACAACGATTGTCTGTAGCGACACTTCATATTCATACAAAAAGCCTGCCGCACGCAATAAAATAAATAGAAGTAGTACTAAAATGTTAAAAAAGACGTTTTCATTAAAATAATGTTATACAACATGACATTATAAAATTTCCCAAAAGCGACAACTATGAAAGACAACAAGACATCACTATACTTTGCTATAATAGCTATAGCCATGCTTGCATCACTGTCGTTGCAAGCCCAGAGCCAAAAAGTATGCTTTGCCACCATATCCGACGGCGACACAATACCCATGTTTCAGCTGCGCGAGATAAATGTAATAGAGTCGCACATGCTGGTTAGCGAGGCAGAACGCAGAAAGAACAAGAAGCTGATACGCAACACCAAAAAGATGCTGCCCTACGCCAAAGAGGGCAAGCGCCGTCTCGACGCCTTGGAGCTACAAATAGCCAACATGCCCAAGAAAGATCGCAAGGAAGCAATAAAGAAAGCCGAAGCCGAGATACTTGCCGAATACAAAGAAGACCTAAAGAAATGCACCTTCTCACAAGGCAAAGTGCTGCTGAAGCTGATAGACCGCGAGACAGGACGCACCTCCTACACCATAGTCAACGAGCTGAGAGGCAAACTGAGAGCATCGTTTTACCAAGTCTTTGCAAAGCTGTTTGGATACAGCCTGAAGAGTAGCTACAATCCTCGCGAGAACAAAGACGACGAGTTGTTAGAACGCATAGTCAGAAGCATAGAGATAGGACAGATATAACCCTTTGTTTTTCTTTCTCTCACCACAGCACGCAGACAAAAACATTCAGCCCCCACCCTACCCTTTCTTTTTTTCAATATGGACACCTACACCTGCCATCTCGCCTATATGGCAATGAGAGAAGAGCCTGCACACAAATCGCAGATGACAAGCCAGATAGTGTATGGCGAAGAATATGCCATATTGCAGCATGAAGGCGAATGGACATTGATAAGAGACCTCTACGATGGCTACGAAGGCTGGGTGCCAACAACACAAGCCATGGGCATGGCAACATTGCCAGCAGAGGCCGAGAAGGCAGCAAAAGGGCTAATACCAATCATAGACCATGCACTGTCAGCGTCGACGATAGCCAGATACCACTACCTTGGCACCCCCTACCTATGGGGCGGCAAGACACTCGGCGGCATAGACTGTTCGGGACTAACGCAGATGTGCTATAAGGCTTGCGGCATAAGACTATATCGCGACGCCTGCGACCAAGCTCAGCAAGGCATTGAGGTAGCCTCTATACACGAGGCAAAAAAAGACGACCTGTGCTTCTTTGCCAACGGCAACAACAAAATTACACATGTAGGCATCTATCTCGGCAACAACGAGATAATACACTCTTCCAACTGGGTTAGGATAAGCCACATAGACGACACTGGCATCCTCAACGACACACACGACGACCACACCCATCGCCTGCACAGCATACGAAGAGTGCTATAGACATAGTTGCAATACAATGTTTTTCGGTCAATTATCAAACGAGCATAACGCTCGTTTTTTTTTTGCATAACATTATTGTGTCTGTTGCCTTGCGACATTCACCAAAGCCGTCTACGCGCAAATTACGATGAATAATTCACAAATTGTTTCGAGAATTATTACCACAAGAACACCGACAACAAATTAACAGACAAGAGATTTACGAAAGACTCACTGTCATTTGCATTCTGCGAAATATCAAACACAACAAAAGATACATACAATCTCTTTTGTCAACCCATCTCACTCCCATACATTCACAACTTTTCCGTCACACCTTACTACAACTTTACTATCATACTTATTATCTGCACACGGCACTATATACTCGTAATTTTTATTAAAAAAGTGGATTGTACCATCTTGTTTGTTAAACACCCCATTACGAAGGAGCATGTCTGGCTCGTCAGCCATAGTCTTTCCTTGACCCCACGAGGCGTATTGATACGAGAAAGATTCATCCGAAATACGATCTACCCTGACAAGAAGATTGTCAGAAAGTAATAATTCAACTTCCAATCCATCGGTTGTACCCAAAGAGCTATGAACACCTGAAGGGCTGCCAACATTATACCTCTCAATCACAAATTTTTGACTCGTATTGTTCCACTTATAAACATGAAATATTTCATCAAAGTTTTTTACCGACGAGGGAAGATAAAGCTTCATATTTTCGACATCATACCAAGCATTGCCATGACGCAAATCACCAAAACCATAAGTCTCACCAATAAATCTAAACTTTAAGTCATAGTTCTCATAACTGTCATCTGACGAACTACCTATTACACCCAAATCATCATCGAAAATTTGAACATACTTATAGCCTGTTTCTGTAAGCTGCATACCCGTAACAAAACTATTGACATTTTCATCAGTAGGTATATCATTATCAGCATCTAGCCCTATATACATAATATATGTTGTCTTACCGTCAATTTCTACTTGTCCAAGGAAAGAAACATTCTCTGGATTATCATCAGAAGCATAGTCTTTGCTGTCTGGCGACTTGCCTTGAGCCATTAGATACAAAGGTTCATCGGTGATATGAGCAGTAACGACTTTATCTTTAGAATTGCGAAACTGGAGAACATAATAATCATCGTATATGTAACTACAAAAGTTATAAAGCCTTATTTTTTTATCAGGGGAAACGGTATAATGAGGAGCTTCATCGATAGTATTGAAATCAAACGAGAAAGAATTGGGATTTTTTATAATTAGCTGATAATATGCGTCAAGACTGTTGTCTAATGAGTCATCAATATACTTCAAAGCGCCAAGAAAATCAGATGGAAGACTCAACTCTTCATCGCAGAATTGATCTTGCAGAAGCGAGTCGGGTTTTGAAGAACATGCAAGAAAGAGATTCATTGTCATTGCTATAATCATAGCATACATCAGGAGTTGTTTTTTCATAACAAAAAAAAGTATTGGTTAAACATTGTCTATCGAGAAGGGATGTTGGAGTACAGCAGGCTACCGCTTGACTATACGTTGCAGAGCAATGCCGTCGGGTGTCTCTATACGCAAGGTGTAGGTGCCGGCAGGCAAGGCGGAGAGGTCTATGCGATTGGCAGCACGGTATACAGCCCTTTGACGGCCATAGAGGTCGAAGACCGTTACCTTGTCTACCTGATAGGCATCAATTACCACCGCGCCCGAAGTAGGATTGGGGTATACCGAGAGATGCAGATTGACGACATCGTCGATAGACTGTGTATGCTGAGCGGTGTCGAAGGTAAGATGGATCTCCACCGTACTGTCGCAGCCCATAGAGCTTTGCAGCACCTCGGTATATATGCCTTCCTGCGTGAAGATACGCTCGCCAAGCTGATAGTAATCGTCGGTAGCGACCACATCGACCACAGTAGTGTTCTCGTTGAGAATTCTTATAACGGCATGCAGCGAGCTGTCGCAGCCACCCGGCGTGCGATTTAGACGCAGCAGCGTATCGCTCGACACGGTGAAGGAATAGACGATATTGGACCACATAAAGACAGCCCTGTCGCAGACCTCCATAGTAATGGTGTCGTGCAGCTCGTTGCCGATGGTGAGGTTAAGGACTACGGAGCTGTCGCAGCCAGCCTTGTTGACAAGAGTAGCGTAGGCAGTGGTGTCGCTGTAGTATGTTATACCGTCGACCCAGCGATAGTGGTCGCAGCCAAAGCGCTTGTGAACAGCCTGAGTGCTATGACGAACAATAAGATTGAGCGTGGTAACACTGTCGCAGCCATCTTGATTGAGATTGACAACAGTGTCGGTGGTGTTGTTTTGATGATACATAGTGCCATGCCATTCAAAGCTGTCGCAAGCCGTGTGCCTGTCGACAAAAGCCGAAGAATGCCGCACTTCAAGGCTGAGGGCAACAACGCTGTCGCACTCGCCCGATGAGGCAAAACGCTTCTCCACCACTGTATCGGCGAAATATGCTACGCCATTCCAAAGCAAGCTGTCGCATACAGACTCGTTCAAGTCGGTACGGACACTATTATTGATGGTAAGCTCCAAGACACGCACGCTGTCGCAGCCGTACATGTTAGTAAACGTCCTCTTTGCCGTGTTGTTAGACTCGTAGTAGACCACACTGTCGGTCCACATAAAGCTGTCGCACGCAGTGTGCATATCGTAATTCCTGTCGCTATAATTGATTGTCAGCAAGAGATTGGCGACACTGTCGCAACCTTCGGCGTTAGCATTGCTGATATAGTACTGATAGTTGCCCGACTTGGAATATATATTGGTGTTCCAAATCATACTGTCGCACGAGGTAGCGGTATCGTAGGACGAGCTGCTATGACGTATAAAGAGGTTGAGTTGCACAATGCTGTCGCAGCCAGCAGAGTTTTTAAGATGCTGTACAGCAGTATGGTTCTCTTCATAGTATACAGAGTCGTTGGTCCAACGATAACTGTCGCAGCTGTCAAACCACTCACTTGTAATGGTACTATGCGAGATAGTGAGGTTGAGCTCGTGGATACTGTCGCAGCCTTCTTTTGTCTTTTGACGCCACACAGCGCTGTTGTTGTCGGAGGTGTAGAGATTGCCGTCGATCCAACGAATGCTGTCGCACACGGTAAACTTGTCAATAATAAGACTGCCGTGATTGATGGTGAGGTCGAGCATAATTACGCTGTCGCAGCCGAACATGTTAGACAGAGTCCACGTTGCCGTATGGTCGTCGGAAGAGTAGAGGTTGCCGTCTATCCATGTAAATGTGTCGCACTTTGTCTTGGTATCAGTGCCATAAGTTGTGTAGCCCATACTGAGAGCCAGCGTTATCGTGCTGTCGCAGCCGTGTTGGTTGAGACGATGGATAGTATCGGTATTGTTGTCCTCATAATAAGTGTTGCCATTGTGCCATGTATAGCTGTCGCAACTCTGGATACTGTCGACTGTATTGTCGGTATAGTCTACCGTGAGGCGCAGGAATACAAAGCTGTCGCACTCAAAAGCATTGGTGAGCTTGACATAATTGTCGTGGGTAGACTCATAATAGGTTGTATTGTTGTTGACCCAATGATATTCGTCGCAGGCGTGCACAGAGTCGTCGTAGTAGCTGTCGTAGTGCATCACAAGGTTGAGAGTTACCACGCTGTCGCAGCCTACGCTATTGACGAGTGTGTCAGAGTCTGACGCATTGGAGCTATAATACATCACGTTGTTTATCCACATCAAACTATCGCAGCCTACAAGGTTGTCGACACCCGATGTGGCATGGTTGACGGTAAGAGCGAGCGTGATGACGCTGTCGCAACCCACGCTGTTATGCTTGCGATAAGTGGCAACGTTGTTGTCGTCGAAATAGTAGTAACCGTCCATCCACAAGAGGCTGTCGCAGACAGTCAGCGAGTCGACACCTGCAGTGCTGTTGTTGACAACGAGGTTGAAGGGTACAAGGCTGTCGCAGCCCACCGTGTTAACAAGCTTAGTCTTTATGGTGCTCGACACGGTATACAAGCTGTCGTCTATCCACCTAATACTGTCGCAGGCTACAGTATCGCCCACGAAGTAGTTGCTGGCACGGAACGTAACATCGAGATGTACCATGCTGTCGCAGCCCACACTGTTGGTGATAGTATATGCTGCGTCGTTAGCTGCTTCGGCACTACGATACACAACACCATCTATCCACAACAACGAGTCGCACACATCCTTGATGTCTGTCGCCTCTGTGCTATGACGCACCTTGAGGTGGAGAGATACCACGCTGTCGCAGCCAGCCTTGTTGACAAGCAACACTGTATCGTTGCTGTTATCGGCATGATACACCTCGTTGTTGAGCCACCTCAACGAGTCGCACACATCATGATAGTCCACATACGAGGTGCTGTGATACAACGAGAGCTTGAGTGTTACCGTGCTGTCGCAGCCTTGTACATTGCGGAAGGTGTGGGTAAGCGTAGAGCACGACTGAGCAATAGCCTTATGCTCGTACCAGCTGAACGTGTCGCAAGCATGTCTTACCACAGTGTCGAAATGGCCAAGGGAATGATAGCCAACAGTTAGACGCAGCGTTACAGTACTGTCGCAGCCGTCGCTGTTGACAAAGCTATGCTGATACTCCGGACCTATGCTACTGGAACGGATATTGGGGAACTCGTACCAGTCGTAGCTTTCACAAGCAAAGACAGTGTCTTCCGGCACATTGACCGAAGAGTGGCCTACGGTGATGTCGAGACGCACCACGCTGTCGCAGTTGTAGATATTGCGATACCTGTGAGTAAGGTCTCTACACGACTGAGTGATATGCCTATGCTCATACCACGAGAAGCTGTCGCAGGCAAAGACCTGCGTGTCTTCGGTCATGTGGCTTGTATAATTCACCGTCAAGCGCAGAGTTACCGTACTGTCGCAGCCAGAGAGGTTTTGATAGGTATGTTTGAAATCGTTGCGAGAACGTGTAGTAGTGGGATTGTCATACCACTTGAAAGAGTCGCAAGCTATTGCCACCGTATCGGTGGTAGTTGCCGAAGTATGACCGAGTGCAAGGTGCAGCACCTCTACACTGTCGCAATGCACCATGTTGCTATTGGCGAAGGTCTTGCTCAACGTTGTTGTAGAGCTGTCTATGTTGCGATACTCATACCAGTTGAAGCTGTTGCAAGAGTGAGTGTCGACAATCACAGTATCGCTATATCTTACAGTCAGGTATAGCTTCACGAGGCTGTCGCAGCCGTGCGTCGTGGCATCGACATGGCTATATTCGCCCGATGAGGCATACAGGTCGTCGTAGAACCTGTAAGTGTCACATGCGGTGTCGTAGAACTCTGTAGCAGTCTTATGATAGATGGTGAGAAGCAGACGCAGCGTGCTGTCGCAGCCGTCGCCGTTGAGCAGCGTATGATGGCAGGTGTCTGTCGACATCGCAATATTCGAATACTGATACCAGCTGAAAATGTCGCAAGCCTCAGCCGTAGTGTCGGTAACATACGGAGTGCTATGTCCCACGGTTACATGCAGAGTAATGATGCTGTCGCAACCATAAACGTTGCTCATCATGCGACTGTAGTTCTGAGTATTGGTAAATGTGGTATCAAACCATCTGAGGCTATCGCAAACGATATGATAGACATCGCTTGTTACAGAGCTATTGTTGATTACAAGATGCAAAGTAGCAGTACTGTCGCAGCCGTGCATATCCTTCTTGCCAGTGTATTGATAGACACCCGAAGCCTCGTAGGTTGAACCATTCCAGGCATAGCTGTCGCAAGCGGTATCGTAGACATCTCCATACGAATGTTGATAGATGGTAAGATGCAAAGTAATGATACTGTCGCAACCGTAGACAGTTTGGATAGTTGTAGTACGATCGTCGCACGAAACAGAGATAGCCTTATGCTCATACCAGTCGAACTTGTCGCAAGCCGTCGCCGTAGTGTCGCCATACAACGTGTAACTGATGGTAAGATGCAACGTTACAAGGCTGTCGCAGTTGTGCGAAGTCTTTAAGGCATGGGTGAGGTTGTTGGAGCTTTCCGTCAGATGCTCATGTTCATACCAGCTGTATTCATTGCAAGCGGCATGAGACTCCACACCCGTCAAGTCGCTGTAGTACACCTTCAGCACCAACGTTACGAGGCTGTCGGCACCCTGCTGAGTGTAATACAAAGTGTCATATACGGTGTCGCGGTCAAAATGATGACCCTCCCAGTCGTAAGTGTCGCACGATGTAGCATACACAGTGTCAAAGACATTCTGATAGACTGCGAGATGCAACGTTACCACACTGTCGCAATGATAGGCTACAGTGGAGCTCTTAAACTCTACTGTCTGCGACGTAGTGCCAATATCAAAGGTTGTGTCGCGCCATGTATACGGCAGGACGTTCTGTATCAACGACAATGTTTCATTCTGTCTGTAGCTCGACACAGTGCTGAGAGTCATATTCACCATGCTGTCGCAACCATTTGCAGCCGTAAACGTCTTCGACATATTGCCAACAGCAACAAACTCACAACCGTTCCAAGCAAAAGGCAGCTTGCTGTCGCACACCGTAGAGTCGACATCAACACTATACGTTGGCAACGAATGCAGACGCATGGTAACCACACTGTCGCAACCATTGGCGGCGCTGACGGTAGACATACGAGTATCGAAAGCATCGAAGAGCACCCCATTCCATCTAAAGCCTTCCAACTTATTATCACATAGTATGCTGTCGAGTGTAGCACTATTGTCGGGCAGCACCGTCAGCGTCATGTTTACAACACTGTCGCAGCCATTGAGGGCAGTGAGTGTTGCCGCTTTGACACCAGCCGACTTAAATGTAACAGTGTTCCAAGTGTAATCCATCTGATGCTGACATACAGCCATCGAGTCATCAACGTTGTAGGTAGGCTTGGCAACCAGACGCATTATCAGCGTGCTATCGCAGCCATGCACAGACGCAGAATGATAGATATATGTATTCTCATCACCTTCATTGTCAAACACCTTGCCATTCCACGAGAACCTCAACATATTGTCGCAACGCAGAGTGTCGCAACGACATATTGGCGACGTGTGTACTTTGAGAGTCATCACCACATTACTATCGCAGCCTGCAACAGACTTGTGATTGGCAATCTGTACGTATGTAGTCTTGTCGCTCTCTACAAATATCTTATTACCCAAGACAGCAGTGGTGAAACCTTCACAACGATAGAAAACAGTATCGCGCGATACATCATGAGCAATAGTCAGATGAAGAGTATCGACACTCGGGCAACCCTGAGGAGAGGTGTATTCAGGCGAGAGGACAGACACCGAACGCCTGTACGTTCCAACCTCTTCACCTTTGTGCATCCATGTATATTCGTCGCAGCCAATCTCTTCGTACACCCTATTGCTGTTCTTCTTTATAGTAAGTTGCAATATTACAATACTAACACAGCCCATCGCATTAGCATTGCGCATGGTATCCCTGACAACTACCGACTCGCTATACCT
>JAZRVD010000220.1:0-4411 GCA_045598945.1 Bacteroidales bacterium
CCAGAGGATGACATATCGCCCCAACTGGAGCTCTTCCCAAAAGAAGAGGGGCCCAATTTTGAGAATTACAAGACCAATGCCTATTTACAAGCAGTTAAACAATAGAATTCATCAAATCCCGATTTTTATCGGACAGCAATAGTTTATAACAGCCTTTTTTGTGTTTTTTGCTCAAAATGTTTTGTTTCATTGGTTTTGCTATCATTCTATAAGAATATCTGCATTGTGGTTGCATCCTGCCGAGTTCTTTGCTTTTTGGTTGCCAAAGATAGCGTCGGCGTTATTTTTGGCCTCCTTGTTGCCACTCTTCAAGCGCAAAGGCTGGTTTGTAATTGTCTATTTCTTGATGACGTTATGGGTGGAAGCCAATTTGATGTTTTTTCGGCGCGATGCAACGGCAATCGATTTTTATGCGGTGATGATGATAGATGAACTGAAGGGCTTTGAGTCGAGTCTTCCAAGTCTTTTGAGTGTAAAAGATTTATCAATATGGTTGTTACCTGCTGTTCATTGTCTCTTTTTGAGAAAAGGTTCAAAAGATAGAGCTATAAGTATTAGTTTGTATACTATTCTTTTTTCGACTTTTTTTCATTTTATAGGCGTACGAGAAAATCTGTACATTGTTTACGGTGAAACAGGTAAAGATAATAGTATTAATATATTTAGTTCAGACAGTAGATATTTTACTTATTTTTCTTATGTACCAGCAAAGGAGTATTCAATACAGTATTGTTTTGCTTTTGATATTATTGATCTTTGCAATTATACAGAAATTTTGTCCAAAAAACCTTGGATAACTGTGGATGATGTTTGTGTTATTGAAAGTAAGAAAAAATTAAACGAAATTTTTGATAATGATAGCGGTATAATGGTGTTAATTTTAGTTGAAAGTATGGAGAGTTGGGTTGTTAATGATGATTTAATGCCGAACTTGTATTCATTTATGCAGAATCATCCGCATTTTTTTGCAAAGAAGATCAAGGATGAAACACGGAGTGGTTTGTCGGCGGATGGACAGTTAATACTTCTTACTGGTATGCAACCATTAAGAAATGGAATGGTTACTAAGACTTATTTTAAAAATAAGTTTCCGTCATTGATGAATACCGCAGGAGATAGTACGTTGCTTCTTTTACCTCATGATACAAAAGTTTATAATCAAGAAAATATGAACCTTGTGTATGGCATAAATTATACGCAAGTATTAGATGAAAATGATGAAAAGTTGTTTGGTGGTTTAATTTCAGGGATAAAAAGTGAATATAAAAGTATATTGTTGATTACAATGTCAACACATACACCGTATAGCTATTATTCTACATCTCAATATAAAATTTCTTTGCCAGATGATATGCCTTCTACAATGAAGATGTATGTGGGTAGTTTTAGCTGTTTGGATAAAGCGTTGTCAAGTTTTCTTAAGTCGATGGAGTCCGATTCGTTGTTATCTAATATGACCGTTGCTATTACAGGAGATCATACAACAATGGTCAAAGAGCTTTTGACTAATTATCAGCAGTATTGCAATCAAAAAGGTTTGGATTATGATATAGAGCCGTTTTGTCCGCTGATAATATTTTCGCCGTCTATCAAGGAGACCAAGGTTGTTACTGACACATGCTATCAGACAGATTGCTATCCTACAATTCTTCATGCTGCTGGGCGACAAGGCTATTGGTGGCAAGGTTTTGGCTGCAACTTGTTAGACAGCGTCTACAATCGGCCATACAGTGAGGAACGAATACTTGACCTCTCTGACAAGATTATTCGCAACGATTATTTTGCCAAATAATATGAGAAACGAGCCTCCTGGCTCGTCTCTTTATTTCTTGCAATAGTGAGGGTGAAACGAGGCTATGGTCTCTCTTAGGTAGTTCATGGAGAGGTGGGTGTATATTTCTGTCGTCGATAGTTTGGCATGGCCAAGCATCTCTTGTACCGCTCTGAGATCGGCGCCGTTTTGCACAAGTTCGGTGGCAAAGCTGTGGCGCAAGCTGTGTGGCGATACATGTTTGTGTATCCCTGCAGCTGTTACTGCGTCTTGGAGAAACATAAATACGTAGTTGCGCGACAGCTTGCCGCCAAGGCGGTTGAGAAAAATATACTGCTCGTTATTCTTTTTAGGTGTTATATGGCAGCGTATGAGGTGGATGTAGTTGAGCAGCAGCTTCAAGGCGTGGCTGTTGATAGGTACCCATCGTTCTTTGTTGCCTTTGCCGAGCACAAGCAGGCGTTCTTCTTCTACAAAGATGTTGGAGAGTGTCAATCCAACAAGTTCGGATACACGCAATCCGCAGCCGTATAACACTTCTATGATAACGAAATTGCGCTCGCCGTTGGGAGTGCTTCGGTCAAAGGTGTCTTGTATGGCTGTAACTTCTTCATCGGTAAGTACGTCTGGCAGATGGTCGGGACGTAGTGGAGTCGTCAGCATTTTGGCAGGATTATCGTTGCGTACGTCGTTGAGCAATAGCATGTTGAAGAAAGTACGCCAGCCCGACACTATGCGGCATTGTGTGGTGGGCGCTATCTCCATCTCTGTCATTAGAGATATTACCGACTGCATTTGCTCTACGCTAACGTCAGGCGGCTCGATACCTAACGGTTCGGTGTACTGTTGCAGATGCTTTACATCGCGTAGGTATGCCTCTATGCTGTTGTCGGCAAGTCCTTTCTCAAGACGCAAGTAATTCTTAAATTCTTTGAGGTAAAAGTCCCACATGGCGCTTATTTCCTCCCTGTTATAAACCAGATAAAGAGGTCGAACAGCGTCTCTTGTTTTTTGCTTTTCGCTTTTCGCTTCTCTTCGGGCATGTCGATGTCTATCTTGCCCCACTTAAATCTTTCTTCTACCACTTTGGTTTGTTTGCGGAAGTATGGCCCGCTCTTGTCGGGATTCATTTTCAGCGGGCCAGGCAGCGATACCGCAAGTTGCGCCGCCTCGTTGCGAGTCATTTTCTTGCAACTGTGTCCGAAATAGTGTTGTGACGCCGCTTCGCAGCCGTATATGCCGTCACCGTATTCTATTATGTTGAGGTAGACCTCCATAATTCGTTTCTTGCCCCATATCCATTCTATAAGCTGTGTGAAATAGAACTCGAAAGCCTTGCGCAGGTAGGTGCGGCTGTGCGGCAGAAAGGCATTTTTGGCAGTCTGCATGCTTATGGTGCTGCCACCTCTTATGCGTTGGCCTTTTTTATTTTCTTTGTACGATAGTTTGATTTGTTTTACGTCGTATCCTTTGTGGTACATAAATAGTCCGTCTTCGGAGTATACTACGGCAGTTATTAGGTTGGGGGAAATGTCGTCGATGCTGACATAATTTCTCTCAAAGTTGATAGAACGTTCGCTGTCGCCTATCTGTTGAAAGAACCGTTGTATCATCAACGGGGTCAGCGGTGGGTTGATGTATTTGTATAACACAACCGTGCCTATGCTTAGTACGAAAAAGGCGACGACGGCTATCAATATCACTCGCCATACCTTGCCGAAGAATTTCAGGCTCTTCCAGCTCGGTAACCCTAAAAATCCCTTGCCGCCTTTCTTGCCGCTCTTGCCTGTATCTATGTTGTTTCTTTTTTTTGTTGCCACAATTTCTTTTTATTTATGTTAGTGTGCCATACATTTTGCCTCTATATGTCTGTGTGCTATTGTATGTGTTTGTTTTATATATTGTTACAGATAATGCAAACTAATGGCAATAAATATACAAAAGTATGATTATTTTGCTAATAAATCAATGTGTTTTTATGCTTTTATTGGTTTTCAAACTTATATGGGGCGTCTGTGGCAATATGGTGGCATAGATATTTTGCTGTTATCCAAAAAAGGTGTATCTTTGTATATTCTATTTGAAGATAGAAATGTTTATAAACAATTAAATCACATTATATTATGGCAAAAGTTGCTATCAACGGCTTCGGCCGTATTGGACGTATGTCTTTCCGTGCCATGCTCACTCATCCTGAGCTCGAAATCGTGGCTATCAACGACCTTACCAATGCCGATACTTTGGCATACCTTTTCAAGTATGACTCTGTTCATGCCAACTTTGAAGGCGATGTACACGCAGAAGGCGAGTATCTTGTTGTTGATGGCAAAAAAGTGCGCATCTATGCTGAACGCGATCCTCAAAATCTTCCTTGGAAAGAACTTGGTGTGGATATTGTTGTCGAGAGCACGGGCCTTTTCAAAAAACGCGAGCAGATGATGAAACATATCAATGCTGGTGCCAAGAAGGTCATTCTTACTGTCCCAGCCGCCAAGGCGGAAGATGTAGATGCAACAGTGGTTTTGGGTGTCAATGATAGCGTGCTGACCAAAGACATTCAGCTTGTCAGTAATGCCAGCTGTACCACCAACTGCCTAAGTCCTGTCGCCAAGGTGCTGAACGACAAGTTCGGTATCAAGC
>JAZRVD010000221.1:0-1005 GCA_045598945.1 Bacteroidales bacterium
TGGAATACCGTCAGGGACGGCCAGTGCTGAAGGTGAGGCTGCAGGAGTGCTTTGGCATGATCGACACTCCGCTTGTCGACGGCCAGCCGGTGCTGATGGAGCTGTTGTCGCCAGGTTTCAAGCCGGTGCAGCTCACCGCCGACTTGCGTAGTTTCTGGCAGGAGACCTACTACGAGGTGCGCAAGGAGCTGCGTCGCCGCTACCCCAAGCACTCGTGGCCCGACAACCCATTGGAGGCGTTGCCGGTGAGAGGTGTGGGGAGCAAAAAATAATTATCACTATTGTATGTTGATAACTTGTTACTACACCTATATATATAAATCTATATAAAATGTATCTTTGCTTGTCCATAGTTTACGTTGCAACAAGGCGTAGAGAATGAAAGACAACACATTATAATAGATGAGTACTGATATTCTTAAGATAACAAACGGTGTGCTGGAGCGTTGCCATCCGTGTGCGCAAGGCTTGGTGAACATACCCAATAGCGTAGGAGCGATAGGCAAGAACGCCTTTGCCGGTTGCGAACATATTACTTCGCTGATAATACCTGAGACGGTGAAGAAGATAGGCGATACAGCGTTCAAGAACTGCAGGTCGCTGACAACTGTCAGCATACCTGCCAGTGTGGCAGAGATAGGTCAAGGCGTGTTTTGCGGCTGTGGCGCCTTGGAGGAACTGCATGTCGATGCCGCCAACCCCGTATATGCCGACTGTGGCTGCAACATAATCTATCATATCGCCAACAAGACTGTGCTTGTCGGCTGCCATGCCAGCACCTTGCCCAACGACACGCTCGCCATTGGCAGCTCCGCCTTCGACGGCTGCTGGCGTCTAAAAGCGGTATCGTTGCCCAACAACATTATACGGATAGGCGAATATGCCTTTGCTGGCTGTCAGTCGCTACGCAGCATCACAGTGCCAGCCTCGGTGATGGAGATAGGCGATGGGTTTCTTGCCGACTGCCTGTCTATGAGCGAGATACATGTCGATACCGCCAACATT
>JAZRVD010000222.1:0-5028 GCA_045598945.1 Bacteroidales bacterium
TGAAAATCAACGAATATGAGCCACTGTGGTTGTAGGCGTCGTTTCGTCCAGGGCAGAACAGGTAGCTACGGGCGTATGCGTTCCACCAGCTGCCATACGTGGCATCCACACCCTTGAGCGTCCAGCAATGGGCTATACGATGGTTGGGCCAGTTGTCGCCCACCCAGCTGTTGTTCTGGTCCCAACCGCCGCTGCAGTTGGCACCCCAGTCCTCAGCACAGCGTTCAAAGTCCTCGCTATATGGCACAGCATGCTTGCCGCAGGTGGTCTGAAACTCTACCTTGGTGGCATTGGGCTCGCCATAGCCATTCACCACGCCGCAATAGGCCTTGACGGTAAAAGCATAGCGAGAACCCGTTTCAAGGTTGCGCAGCGTATGAGTTACAACATTCCTGCCATCGGCAACGACAACAGTATCGGTATACTCTGGAGTAATAAAGCCAGGCTTGCCGTACATCACCACAAATTTAGTAGCATTAGACAATCCCTCCTCGCTGACATAGCTACGCCAACGCAACACGGCACTGTCGCAACCCGTAGTAACCACTGCAAGGTCGGTAGGCGTGCCACAGTAAGGAGCAGAAGGAGTATAGAAGAGGTCGATGTCATCGACAGCAGCAGGCACACCGTCGCAAGAGTTATCGTTGCTATTCCAATAAGCCACGAAACGGTAGTCGTTTTCGGGCAAGTCGAGCTTAAGAGTCTTGTACTGCCATGTGTTCTGCAAATAGAGGTTGCGGCCAAGGTCATAGCCCATATTGTAGGCAAAACCTGTGCTCTGTGGAGCAAAATTCATATTCAGGTAGTCGCATGTAGAGCAGTTGTTCCAGCCGTAGCTCTTCCAATAGTAACGCACAGTGTAGTTGGCGGCAGGCAGACGCTGCGGCAAATCGTAGTACATATATACAGCTGCAGCAGTGGTATACTTGTAGTCGCGGCTGTTGTTGGTAATATACAGCGCCTTGTTGCCGCCATGTACTGCTTCGGGATGACTGCCCACCATCCACCAGTCTTTGTAATCCTCTTGATTGTATATCTGCCATCCATGCTCGCCCTCGAAACCTTGATGGTAGGCATAGCTCTTGCCTACATTGCTCCAACTGCCCGCACCTTCGCCACAGTCCGCCTTTACCCTGTACCAATACCACTCACCATTTTTCAGACCACGGATAATGTAATTGTTAGATGTAATATTCGTAACTTCACCAACGCCATCGCTAAAATCGCTGGTGGTGCTATACTGCAAAGTGTAGTTGGCAGCATCGCATGCCTTGGTCCAGTTGACCTGTGCGCACAACTGGCTGTACTCATCAGACCATGCCGAAGTAACATTCAACCTAACATCATCTTTATTTGCAGTAACCTGAATAGAATCGATAAAAGCCTGCAGATAATAATAATGGTTGGTATTCGATATCAAGCGAAATGCTATATAATATGTTGTATCAGGGCTGAGACCAGCCTGCGAAAAATCGTATGTCTTCTTGGTCCAGGTAGTGGTGTAGTCATACTTGGAAACCAACGGACGGAACTTGCTCGTATCGGTCAGCGAGGTGGTAACGCCCAACTGGAATATAGCATAATTGAAATCGCCATGATTGCCACGATACCAGAAACTCAGCGATGTCTCGCTAAGATGTTTCTCCATTGCTGGGAGAATGGCCACAGCATGGTGAGTATTGATATATGTATATGTGTTCAACGCCAACGAACGCCTATCGCCACTCTCAGGATAGCCAATTTGGTTGGTCATATACGACTGCGGCGAATAGTTGGCATCGCGCCCAGCGTTGAACTTGTTGCCCGGGAACGACCAGCAGGAGGGCATGGTCTGGAAGTTGCAGCCGCCGTTGTTGTTGTAGTCCCACGCCGTAGAGTAGCAGGTGTAGGTCTGAAAATCCTCGTTGTATGGCAGCGTCTTGACGCAGGTGGTGGCAAACTGCTGCACCACGCTCCACTCGCTTTCGCTGCCACCGCACACCGACTTCATACAATATTTATATTGTGTGTTAGCGTTCAAGCCAGTCAGCACATTCTCATTGCCGGTGGCATCGACAACAGTATAGGTGGCAGGATTGCTGATATCGAATGTCGTCGCCTCGCCGTAAGCTATCTTAAAGGCTGTGGCTTCGGGACAATAGCTGTGCCAACGCAAAGTTGCCTTGTCGCCCTCTACATTCACAATCTCATCGGCAGGCGCCACAGGGGCAGAACAGCCGTAGTTGCGTTCCACCTTTATATCATCAATATAGATATAGCCTTTGTCGTTGTCTCCCACAATGGCATCGTATCTATTGCGGAAAGCAATATACTTATACTTCGTTCCATCGATGCCAAAGTCTGAGAGATTGAGGCCGTTGACCTCCACCCAGTTCATGCTCTTCAGACGCATCAACGGCAGGAAGCTACCGTCGTCGTAGGGCGAGGTCATCACACCCAAGTAGGGTTCGCCATACTCGCGATAGTCATACTGACGATACTTGAAACTGATACGCAAGCTGTCGACACCCACGCCGAAATATGGCAGCACCGCTATAGGCTCAGCGCCATAGTGTGACTGCAATACAAGGCTACGACTGCTGTTGTATGCCCACGAGCCATTGCCTTGAATCCAAATTCTGCCAAAATAAGTATTGAGTATATAATCGTAGTCATCGAGGCCACGATACGTCCAGCAAGGTATGCTCTTCAACGGTGTGCCTTCAGCGGTGGTATTGCCTGGGTCGCATTGACCGCCACGATAGTACGCACCATCGCTATAGCTCTCGAAGTTCTCCTCGTATGGCAGCTGTGCCACACAAGCAGTACGGAACGTATCATGATAGATAGGCGAAGGAACAAAGCCACCGTCGCACGCACACTGCGCCGTAAAATAATACTCATAGCTGACACCAGCCGTCAAATCAGGAATAGTAACCGACGTGCCTTCGACATCATCAATAAAAGTACCTGTTCCTGGGACAAAGCCTTTGACACCATACTCTACCATATAATGATGCGCATTAGCAGATGCCGACCAACTCAAAGTTGCCGTTTGGTCGGTAAGACCCGTCATGGCAAACCGTGGCGGAGCATCGCAACGCTGCCCGTTAGCACAACGCGACGCCGACACAGAGATATTATCAATCACCATAGGCCAGTCGGTATTGTAGCCATCATAACGGAAAGCTATGACCGCCCCTTCGGGAATACGACCTTCGTAACTGCCGAAGTCATACACCTGCTCACGCCACTCCATAGTCTTGGCGACGTAGAACAGTACCGAGAAACTGCTGGTGTCGTCGGGATTCGCCATATATCCCACCGCCATGGTACCAATGTTACCATAATAGTCGCCATGACGATAACGATACCAAAAACTCAACGACAGCTGGCTTATAGGCACCTCGAACTTTGGCAATGCCACATATAGCATCTTCTGGTCGTCAGCATTGGTACGCAAAATCAACGACTGCTTGTTGTACACCACAGGATAGTTGTACTGCACCTGATTGCCATGGATGACGTATGCCTGCGGCCAGTCGTTAGTAGTAAGCGACCGTCCTGTGAAACGCAAGCAACTGGGCAGGTAATGACCTACACCCGTCGGGTTGCTCCAATCGTTATACTTGGCTGGCGCTGTCCACATGTCGGTGGTGAGATACTCATCGCCAACAGGCTCATCAAAATTCTCGTACCACGGCAGCGGCACGTCGTAGCACTGCGGACGCACACTGATCTTGGTGCTGTCGCCACAGGCGTCAACGTCGCACTGGTTCTTTATATATATATCGTATAGCACACCGCCATCAAGACCTGACAGAATAGCGCGGTTGCTATATACCGTATCCCAACGGCCCACTCCAGCCGTTGGATTGACATCGTGCTCGACAGAATGAATCACATAGTAATGAGCACCAGCCGAAGCATTCCATGACAAAGTAACACTTCCGCCATTGTCGCTAACCACTTTTACATTCTCCACTGAAGCACAACTCTTCACAGCCTCTACCACTATATTATCTATTATAATATAATAGTCCGTGCTGCTCTCCACCTTGGATAAAGCACGAAAACACAGTTGCACATCACCAGAAAAATCAAGACCCGACTTGCTCAAATCCACCGAAGCATACGTCATAGAATTAACACCGGCAAAATTAGTACCTATTTGTGTAAACACCCTATTGTCGGTCGGACCAGACAAAAAGCCTAACTGCAACGGCATGCCTGTCTCATTGGCATTGCGCAACCTATAATAAAATGATATACGCAAACTGTCTAAAGGAATTTCAAACCTGGGCAACACCACCATGGCAGAATAAGTATTCTGATACTGCGACGACGGCGCATGCATCACCAAAGAATTGCCAGACCCGCCATTCACCAACGTTGGGTCCTTGGTCAAAAACACCTGCGGCCATGTGCCAGTATTGGTGGTATTCATATTTGGATAATACATGCCACCATACTCACAGCCTCGCGGCAGATAATGATGATTGCCCGTATACTGAGCTGGACACCACTGGTTGGTAGAGATATACCCGTCTACATACTCAAACTCGTCGAAATTCTCGCCCCACGGCATATCGTTGCGCGAGATGGCGGCACACGCCGTTATAAAATTAGTGTCGAGACACTCCGAGATGTCCCCATTATTTAATATTGTTCTTATATATACATTGTACTTCGTTGCCGGTGTAAGATTTTGAACAAACAACGACGTGTCAGAAACAATCGTCTTTGTATTGCCAGCATCGCCACGCTCGCCTAACCCATACTCAACCTCCCATTTGGCACTATTGGTAGTACGATCCCATGCCAAGATAGCCTGATTAGGCTTCACGTCACGGAACCACACATGCATAGGCGGTGCCGCAATAGGCACAATGCTATAATAACGCCACGAGCCAGGCCAGTGATTGTTGGCACTACGCTCCGCTATATAATCAGCTCTGGTATACCCCGCTTTGTGCTCATCGTCGATATAAAACACCTCCCATGCACCATCAATCTTGTCGCGCAAACCCACCTGGTAACAAATATCAG
>JAZRVD010000223.1:0-2424 GCA_045598945.1 Bacteroidales bacterium
GTCCTACCCCAAGATATACCGCAAGCTGAAAGCAATACAAGACGTAGGTCTTGGCTACATACGCTTGGGGCAGCAGAGCACCACACTGAGCGGCGGCGAGGCACAACGAGTAAAGTTAGCTACCGAGCTGTCGAAACCCGACACAGGCAACACACTATATATCCTTGACGAGCCAACAACAGGACTGCACTTTGAGGACATCAGGGTACTGCTCGACGTATTGCAAAAACTTGTAGACAAAGGCAATAGCGTGCTTGTGATAGAGCACAACATGGACGTGATAAAGGTAGCCGACTGGGTGATAGACATGGGGCCCGACGGAGGAAGAAACGGCGGCAAGATAATCTTTGCCGGCACGCCGGAAGAGCTGGCAGCCACCGAAGGCAACGACACAGGAAGATTTCTAAAAGAAGAACTGACATTGAGCCAACATAAAAAATAAATGTAGTATTAACCAAAACGATAGGCAGTGAAATTTATTTTTTTGATATACCTATTAGGTACGCCGCTACTTTTGATGAACCTGGCGCGAAAATACACATGGATAAACAAAGTAGCACCAATGACACTACTATACATCATAGGATTGATAGTAGCCAACTTCTCCCCCATCATACGAATGGTAGCCCCCTGGTTTGGCATGAGTGCAGAGACGGCTGCCAACATACCGTCGGTGATGGAGTTTTTCGAGGCCCACGAGCTTAACAGCCTGCTGCAAAGCCTCACCGTGCCATTAGCGATACCGCTGATGCTGATGGGATGCAATCTAAAGAAATGGTCGGGCAAGACAACCTTCAAGACCTTCATGAGCGGATTGATATCCGTGCTAATAGTCAGCATAGGCGGCTTCTTTCTGTTTAGAGGCGACATGCCCGACCAAGAGTTTGCACAGGTATGCGCAGTGATAACAGGTCAGTATACCGGTGGCATACCCAACGTAGGGCCCATAGCCAAAGCGGTGGACATCAGCGAGGAGAACCTGCTATACCTCACCAGCTGCGACCTCATCATCACAGGCTTGTACCTCATCTTCATCATCTTCTTTGGCAAGAAGGTGTTTCACTGGGTGCTGCCAGCGCCAAAGAAAAGCAACGAGAGCAAAGAAGACGTGGTCTACGACAACGAGACCAAGCAGATCTTTCCATTTGACAAAAAGCACTGGCGTCAATCATTATTAGTAATAGGCGTAACAATAATAATAGCTGCGATAAGCTACTTAGCAGCCAGCATAGGCGGAGAGCTGAACATGACTATACTAATACTGCTGCTGACCACCCTGTCAATATGCGCCTCGTTCTTCAAGCCAATGCAGCAGCAAGAAAGCTCGTTCGACATGGGTCTGTACTGCGTGTATGTGTTCTGTCTGACGATAGCCAGCGCCTGCGACATCAGCACGATGAATATAGCCAACTGTTTGAACATACTGTTTTATGTAACAGTAGCCATCTTCGGCTCGCTGGTATTGCAGATAATCTTTGCCAAGATATGGAAGATCGACGGCGACAGCGTACTTGTATGCTCCATAGCGCTAATCAACTCGCCGCCATTTGTGCCAATGGTAGCGGCAGCCCTCGACAACCGCGACATCATGATAACCGGTATCAGCATCGGTGTTATGGGATACATCTTAGGCAACTATTTAGGCATAGGAGTCTACAACCTACTGTTAGCCTTCTGTTAGCACACACGCCATAACATCACCAAACAGCCCTGACGGACACACGCCAGGGCTGTTTTGCATCTATCGTAAGCACCCGATAAATTACACGTTGTGGGAGTAAAAAAGCTGTTGTAGTTTTGCGGATTGTAATGCAAGAACAAAGTCAAACACAACAGCATGAAAACATACGGCTTATGTATGCTCGACACAAGGCAATCCTCAACGTTTCGCACACCACGCACGCAGAGAGGACGGAAGAAGGGAGGTCTCCATGTTTAGCCTTGGCGACACGATGAACTATCACCTTTATCTGAAACAGACGGATATGCGAAAGGGGATAAACACGCTATGCGGAATATTCCACAACGTGATGGGCGGCGACATTCGCAACGGAGATGTCTTTGTCTTTGTGGGAGGCCGCAACAGGATCATGAAACTTATACATGCCGAAGACGGCGGAATGGTGATGTACGTCAAGCGGCTTGAGGAGGGGTGTTTCGCCATGCCCAAGCACGACGACAATGTCAAGTCGTACACGATGGAATTGAGAGACCTTGTTGTTATGGTGGAGGGTATTGTAGAGGATTCTGCACATCGGCTCAGACGTCTTCGCACCCAGAGAAAAGAGTATGTGATATAAAAAAAATTTATTACTGTCCGAGAAATACAAATTATTACTGTCCTCCAAATCGCAAATAGTGTGGGTAGTGCTTTTGCCCTTACAGGGCGAGAATTGACGGGCGATAATACCCAGGGTGCTGCTC
>JAZRVD010000224.1:0-2228 GCA_045598945.1 Bacteroidales bacterium
GACTCACATACAAGAAATATCAAGGTCTGTCCTGCCGGCTCTTCGAGCGATTTTAGCAACGCATTGGCTGTTGAAAGATTCATCTTTTCGGCGCACCACATCACAATCATCTTATACTTGCCCTCGTAGGGCTTGAGAGAAAGCAACTTTATAAAATCGTCAGCATCCTTCTCCCTTATCATGCCCTGCTTGTTTTCTATACCCATATCCGCATACCAGTCTTCGAGCGAGCCATACTGATTGCGCTTGTTGAGAAACTCCACGAAGTCCTGCTGAAAGTCTGCCGACGAGGGCTTTGACTTAACACTACCGGTAGTAGCCGTTGGAAAGAAAAAGTGCAAGTCGCTATGCGACAGCGACTGAAACTTCTTGCAGCTCGGACACTCGCCACAGCTGTCGGCACGCAAGTCGGAGACACCGCCGTCGGGCATACGATAGGTGCCATCACCAACAGCATCATAATGCTGACGATGCTGACACGATAGATATTGCATATATCCAAGAGCAATAGCCAGACTGCCACTACACGACTCCCCCACAAGGAGCTGAGCATGACTAATACGCCCCGTGTCGATTATCTCCGTCAGCTCATTAAGCAAAACTCGCTGATTTTTAATATCTTTTAACCGCATTGCAAAACAAAGGTAAACTGCAAATATACTTTTTTTTTACGACAGGCGACAGGATAGCACTTTTAACGCATTAATTAAAAATATAATCCACACTCTTTTTTTCCACGCCATTAGTAGTAACTGTCGTTGTTTTCACCTCATATTTTTTATTATTATCCAAGAAGCGAGTAACAATATCGACACGCTTTGTAACGCCATTGTGTGTTTCCTCCGTCATAGAGGTGGTAGTCCTCAACACTCCATGATGTGCCGCCGGACTGTTTACCAAACGAGCGTCGACACCTTTGGTCATCAGTTGAAAATAATAACGTGCCTTGTCGGCTGAGAGCTTCTTGGGCGAGGTATACGCCAGCGTTCTGTTTTTGGTGTAGTCGCCCCATCCGAAATCCACTACAGCACAGTATTTGTATACCGGATGAGAATCAAAAGCGGCGCCAACAGATGCAAAAGCCGGATTCAGACAGTTCTCTCTGTGTCCGTATTCAGGCACCCCCTCGTCGAGCAGCAGCTGCAGAGCCATTCTATGCCCTGAGGAGACGCCATATCCGCAGTTTTCACCACCCTCCGACGAACTGCATTTATGTCGTGTATGCCCCACCTCGCCCGACACACTTTGCTCCTTGGCAAGGCATATAGCCTCCTGCCTCTTTTGCTTAGAGAAAGATAACGGGCCACATGGCTCCATCTCCATCAGCTCGACTATAAGTGTCAATCTGTTGTCCGACAGCATGCTATTGGCAAGACGCTCCTCGTTGGCGAAGAAGTCCACCAGCTCTATCTCGGCAAATCTTTTGGGGTACATGCGAGCCAGGTTGATGTACCTCACCAGCTCGCACTCCTCACGAGACATGCCCGTAGACTCGGTAACAGTATATGCCGAGCTGAGCTCCTCCGCAGTCCATTGCTGGGCATTAAGACGAAAAGAGAGAAACACAACGAGAAGAATAACTAAGCAGTTTTTCATATCTGATATTTTTTTGCAAAAATACAAATAATTTGATTTTATCTGCAACAACAATTGTAACCTACCGGAAAAAACTACGACAGGTCTGTCGTAGAGACGCGGCATGCCACGTCTCTACGATGATGGGGAAAAAACAATGCGGTGCAGACGAATAAATCCGCCTGCACCGCACTACTTTCTATTTTTTGCAAATCACCCCTTATCGTACCAGACGCACGCTTTGACCGTCGAAGAGGTCGTTGCTGTTACTCGCGTACACACCATCACTGCCGAAGTCGAAGGTGTAAGCATTGGTGTTGTTAATCGTAGAAGTCCAGTAGTAGCCACCGTAGCCCGCGTTGCTGACAGTCTGATTGGTGCGGAAGCCAGCGGCAGGCAAGAACACAGCACCGGCTTTCTCCATCTTCGTCCACTGCTCTACAGTGTAGATGTTCGTAGTCCAGCCGATGTCTGAAGTAAAGCTGCAGTCGACGGGCGTCTCCCAAACGTCTGGCAGCAGCACCAAGCCTACCACGCTGTCCACCGTGGCGTGTCCGCATTTGTCCTTGCGGCTGTCAATATCATTGTTGACAAGATAGATCCACTCTGCATTACTCAGCGTGCGCCAGCCGGCGCCAAGGTCGGTTATCAGC
>JAZRVD010000225.1:0-11786 GCA_045598945.1 Bacteroidales bacterium
CGTCGAGGATTGCCTTGTGTCGGGCATACATAAACCGTATGTTTTCATGCTGTTGTGTTTTGATTTTGTTCTTGCATTTCAATCCGCAAAACTACAACAGCTTTTTTACTCCCACAACGTGTGATTTATCGGGTGCTTACGTTATAATGGCATTGAAATAGCATTGCAAAGTTGTTGGGAGATATAACAAAAAACGTTGGAGCAGGAGATGTTCCAACGTTTTTGTTTGATTGTTCTAAATGTTCGAAATAAGTCGAAGAAGAACGTTTTCGATAAGCCAAGAGCAGAGGAAAAGCGAAGCTTTTACTGTGCCAAGGCGAGAAAAACGATGCTATCAGAAGCAAGAAAACGATGCTATGAGATAGAACGTTATCTTTGAAAATACTATCTTCTCTTGGCTTTCTTGGCGGGCTTGGAGGCAGCAGCCTTGTCTTGGTCGATACCGAGCTTTGCCTTGATATGAGCAGGGATAGCGTCTTTATGTACAACATAGTTCATAGTCTTGTAGCGGACAAAAGCTTTGCTGACATAGAAGCTGCCATGATATTTGCCATAGTCGCCCCAGCTGTTTTTGACCTTGTAGTATTCGTTGCCCATCTGGTCTACAGCCTTGCCATAGAGGTGCATGCCGTGGTCGTCGGTGGTCTGTTTCTGGTCGTAGCCAAGCTGACGCTCGTACTGGGAGACCCAGCGCTGAGGAGTTGGGTGGTCGTAAGCCTCTTTTGCACGTTCTTCCTTGGTGAGACCGGTCCAGTGAGCCATGTCGCTGCCGGCTGTCTCGGCGGCTTTGCCCTCGAGGTCGGGGAGCACGCAGTAGCCGTTGCGGATACCTTTGCGGAAGCCGTCCTCGCTGACATCAGAGCCCCAAGCGACGGTGAAGCCATTGTCGATGGCATAGTCTATAATCTCGGTAAGCTCGTCGATAGGGACGTTGTAGCTAAGGCTCCAGCGCCAGTTGTCGCTAACCTCGATGACAAACTGAGAGTAGAAAGGATGATGGGTGTAGGAGGTGATGCTCACATAGTCGTCGGCATTGAGGCCGAGCTCGTTGTAGAACGACATAGGGGTGTAATTCTTGCCGTTGTAGGTGAACGACTCAGGGCATTTGCCAAGATAGACATCATGAACAGCGGATACAGCCTTGGTCCAAAGCATAACGCTGTCGGTACCAATCTGAGCGTTCTTAACGTCTTTAGCAATAGCCTTGACCATAGCGTTGGTGATGGTAGAGAGCTCGCCATGCTTGGAGAGTGTGTCGCCATACATGACACCAGGTCTCATCTCCTGCTCAGGGACGAGGCCATGATATTTCATAGTCCAGATGACATCGCTGAAGGCGCCGCCTTGTGAGAAGCTGGTCTCGCCGTCGGTGCGGAAAGCCTTCATGGCGCGATCCTGATAGGTGTGGTGGACGATATACATCTCGCTGAGGTCGAACTCGCCCTTGCCGAGACGCATAAGCTCGCTCTCGATGAAAGAGAGGCCGCTATAGCACCAGCAGGTACCGGCACGGTCTTGGTCTTTGACAGAGGTTACCGGGTTGACTTTGACGTCGGTAAAGACGTAGCCAGAGTCTTTCTTTTCGGCCTCTTTAGCCTCTTGGGCAAAGAGTGAAGCACAAGTAAGTGCAACAGCCAGGATAGCAAAAACTTTTTTCATTTGCAGATTTAATTTATTAAATATTAGGTTGATTAAACAAGACGTATTATTCTTCTGGGAGGAACATGGGGTCCCAAGCAGGGAGCATGATAGGTTTCTGTTTGAGGAGTTCGCGAGTCTTGGCAGGGATATATTTCTCTTCGAGGACAACGCGGAACATATACTCGTTGAACCAGTCGTTGGTCATGATGAGGAAGCCCTGATAGCCGTAGCTGCTGCCCCAGCTGTTCTCCACCATCCACTTGAGAGGCTTGCCGTCGGCGTCGAGGTCGACAGCGCAGAGAGTCATAGCATGGCTGCTGCCGCTGGCAAAGGTGCGCACGCGCTGTTCCTTGTTCATGCCGAAGGTGGTGCCCATGAGGCTCTCATAGTCGTAGTTGTTCATATCCATAAAGCCTTTGTCGCGGTTGAGGAACTTGGCCACGTCGCAGCTGAAATACATCATGGTGCTATCCTTGATAGAGGCGATACACATAGGAGCAATCTCCTCCATAGGGAGGTTGAGGTAGCGCCAGTTCTGGCCATCATAGACATGACGGTCGTACTGAATTTCGTATACCTTGTAGTATTCGCGAGTAGGGTCGTTCATAACCATGTAATAGGTGGAGAAATCCTGCTTTGCAAATTTCTCATAGAAAGACATAGGGGTGTAGGTCTCGGTAGAGACGATGTTGCCCTTGGCGTTTTTCATGGTCCAGGAGAACTGAGCGGGGGGCTCGCCAAAGGTGAGGGCAAGCATACGATATATTTCGGAGAGCATCTCTGTCTTGCGTTTCTCGACATTCTTGGCGAGCTTCTTGTCGGCAGCCATCTGACGAAGTTCGAGGCCGTCCTCGCGAAGTTTAAGCTTGATGAGCGAGGAGATAGAAGAGGTGTTGTTGGTGTTGAAGGTCTCAGGCATTGCCTCGGCAGGCACAAGGCCATACTTGTCGATAAGGTTGGCTACGCCAGTAAACTGGCCGCCATCGCTGAGCGGATTTTGGAAGAGCCAGATAACCTCTTGGTCGTCCCAACCCTTGTTGTAGGTATCCACGACAGCCTGAAGGAAGAGGTTGCTCTTCTCCAGCTGGTCGTAGAAGAAGAGGTAGGCTTGAGAGAACTGGAAGTCGGCAGGGAGGTTGAACTTATGTATAGCCTTGCTGCGCAGCACGTTAAGGCCGGTGAACATCCAGCAGCGGCCGCTCGACTTCTGGTCGGTGATAGCCTTGCTCTCCACACGGTTGGAGAAATGGCTGTTGAAAGCGGTAGCATTCTCATAGTTGAGAGCCAACTTGGCAGGGCTATTGGTAACAAGGATGTTGCGCAGAGCCTTGTCGGAGGCATTGCCGGCGTAAGACTTTTTGATTTGCGACATCATGTCGGCAGAGATGCCGCCAGTGCTTTGTGCCACAGCGGCACCCATAGCACAGAAGAGCAACAGTGAGGAGAAGATTTTTTTCATATATATACAAGTTATTAGGATTACTATTTAGAGAGCAGCTGTTTTACAGCCTCTTCGACTTCCGGGCCTCTCAGCCCACGTTTCACAATATTGCCTTGAGCATCGACAACCATGATGTGCGGGATGGCGTCTATTGCGTAACTCTTAGTGGACACTTTGTCTACGTCAACCATAGTAGGATAGGCTATGCCGAGTTTTTGGACAGCCGACTGACATTCGTGGACATTCTTGTCGAGCGAGACGCCGACAACCACCACACCTTTGTCCTTATATTTGTTGTACAGTGGCACAAGGGTCTCCGATATCTCATAACAGCAAGGGGCACACCATGACGCCCAGAAGTCGACGACGGCGATATGGCCATTAATGATGTCGCTAAGCTTAACAGAAGAGCCATCCAACTGCACACCCTCGACATCAACGAATTGACTGCCGGCATCTGTATGTTTTTTTATCTCCATATCGGATATAAACTCTTGAACAGGAGGATAGTCGAGGATATACTTCGACACACCATCGAAATACTGTTCGAGCTCACTTGCCGGGGTATCAAACATTCCATAACGGATGCTGATAAAGAAAGAGAATGCAAAGCGACCGAGGATATTATTAACATTATTCTTGTACAAGTCGTAGTACATGTCAGCCATAGGCATCATGATAGCGAGAGTGGAGTCGCGCGAGAGCTCTTGGTTGCCCAATGCCGTGGCGACCTGTTGCTGACAATAACTGTAACGCACACCGAAATCCATCAAAGTGTCGTTGAGAGATGTACCGGAAAGTTCGCCATTGTCTAAATTGTAAACCACCTCACCAGGCTCAGCCACCACAATGGCGCTACCGCCATTTGTCATAGCGAACAGGACAAAAGGTTCGGAGAGATTGCATGTATACACCATCTCGCCGTCGTCGAAAAGTGCGGAATCGAGAATACTCATTTGATTGGCATAGTCGTAAAGATATACCATCTCGCCGTCGAAGTTGCCACTTGGAGCGGAGAGAGTAAGCTTGAAATTGTCGCTGCTATTGCAGGCTGAGAAGAGGAGAGACAGCAAAACGACGAAAACAGGAAAACGAAGATGTTTAATCATTTTTATTTTTTTATTATTTATAATCACCACGATCGGCATGCGACTGCAAACCCATAGATGACAACACGCGCCGTTGCTCGATAACGCCTTCGGCGGCTTCAAGACCAGAGGCGAGCTTGTTGTCGTAGATAGAATACTTAGCCCTATCCTCGACAGGCGAGAGATTGGGCATGATAACATTAGCACCTGCTTCGAGCCCCATCTCGCGCCCTTGAGGGTGGAGAGTGGCGAGAGCCGTAGTGGCAGGCAGCAGCACATGAGGGTGCAGCAGTCGGATGATAGCAAGAAGGCGCAGGGTGAGGTCGACCGCAGCCTGCTGGCACGACACAAGATGAGTAGTGTTGGAGGTGTGGAGCTGCTTGTAGAAATCGGCAAAGGGGGTGTCCTTGGCAGGGATAAAAGGACCAATGCCCACCATCTGCGGACGGAACGAGGCAATGAACAAAAGGTCGTCGTAGAGAGTCTCTATGGTCTGTCCTGGCGAGGCCACCATAAAGCCGCAGCCCACCTGATAGCCTATCTCCATGAGATGCCGCAAGGACTGCATGCGGTTGTCGAAGCTCATCGACGAGGGGTGCAGCATGGCATAATGGGCGGCGTTGGCGGTCTCGTGGCGCAAGAGGTAGCGAGAGGCGCCTGCCTCATAGAGTTTTTGATAGCTCTCCTTGGAACGCTCGCCGAGGGAGAGAGTGATAGCACACGATGGGAAAGAGGCATGCAGCTGACTGACGATAGGCAAGAGGTTGTCGTCGGAGAACCACGGGTCTTCGCCTCCCTGCAGCACAAAGGTGCGGAAGCCCAAGTCAAAACCCTTACGGCAGCAGTCGAAGATCTGCTGAGGAGTGAGACGGTAGCGCTCTGCCGACTTGTTGTCGCAACGCAAGCCACAATATAAGCAGTTGTTTTTGCAATAGCTGCTAATCTCTATCAAGCCACGCATAAAGACCTTGCTACCATATACAGCGTTGCGAGCAGAACGTGCTTCGGCGAAGAGCGTTTGCAGGAGCATAGTGTCGGTAGTGGTCAGCAGCTCGCGAAGCTGCTGCAACGTCAAACCCTGTTTATGAAACTGGAAGTCTATAGCTATAAAAGATAAAAAGCCGTCAGTCTCACATAAAGAGACTGACGACGGGATAAACAATCGTTAGAACTTGAAAGAGTAGACACCTTCGCGCAATTTGTCGCGGTAGGTGGCGACAGTCTTCAGCTCGGTGCCTTGCGAGAGAGACAGCGGCTCGGAATAAACAGGAGAGGTCTGTGTGGGGTCGCTACCATCGACGGTATAATGGAACTGAGTGCCGAGAGCTTCAGCCGAGAGAGAGACACGGAAGCTGCCATCGGAGACAGTGTCGACCGCTATCTCTGGCTTGAAGCTGCCCCAGCAGAGGTTATAGCCCATATTGCTGATGCGGTCCTTGTGATGCTCTATCTTTTGCTGGAACTTCTGCCAGCTCATATTCTCCGACATGGTCCACAAGCACTCGCTCATAGCGCACATACGAGGCAGGAGAAGGTACTGCTGATGTTCCGGAGTCTCGATATATTCCGCCCAGAGGTTGCACTGGCCGCCGAGGATATGCTTCTGTTCATCAGGAGAGAGCTCAGCCGGCTTGGGTTTGAACTGGTATACCTTGTGTAGCGTTGTCATGCGGCGGGCGCTGCCGATGGCCTTAGGCTGATAGAGCGAGTCGCCCTGACGGTAGTCGAAATAGCAATGCGAGGTAGGAGTCATGATGACATCGTTGCCATTGCGAGCAGCTATGATGCCGCCCGATGTGCCACGCCACGACATGACAGTGCAGGACTTGGTTACGAAGCCTTCGAGGATCTCGTCCCAGCCAATAATGCGCTTGCCTTTTTCGATAAGATATTTCTCGATTTCAGCAGTGAGCCAGCACTGGAGGTTGTTGCAGCTCTTGAGCGAGTCCTTCTCGCGCAAGCCCAGCTCGTCGATACGTTGCTGGCACTTGGGGCAAGAGAGCCAGTTGAGCTTGTTGGCCTCGTCGCCACCGACATGGATGTACTCGTAAGGGAAGAGGTCGCAGACCTCGTCCATGACATCTTTGAGGAACTGCATCACCTTGTCGTTGCCGGCGCACATAATAGCCTTGCCGCCAGTATGACGGATAGAATCCCAGTAGTCGGCAGGAGCGACAAAATAGTCGTCGTTGTCGCAGCTAAACTCAGGATAGGCGGCGAGAGCGGCGCAGCAGTGGCCGGGGAACTCAATCTCAGGCACAATCTCGATATGACGTTCGGCGGCGTAAGCCACTATGTCGCGGACCTCCTGCTTGGAATAGAAGCCGCCATAGGTGGCCTTTTCGCCCTCCTGCGGAGGACGAGCCGTCTCCCAGTCCTCGCCTATACGGTCGACGCGCCAGGCGCCCACCTCGGTGAGAGCGGGATACTTGGATATCTCAATACGCCAGCCTTGGTCTTCGGTAAGATGCCAGTGGAAACGATTCATCTTATAGGCTGCCATAATGTCGAGGTGCTTCTTGATTTGCTCGACAGAGAAGAAATGACGGCAGACATCCATGTGGCTGCCGCGCCACTCGTAGGCAGGATAGTCCAGAATAGTGCAGCATGGAATAGTGAGCGAAGCGTAACGCGTGGTATAGACATCGTCGGGGAGCATCTGCACAAAAGTCTGGAAACCATAGAACAGGCCCGTCTCGGTATTAGCCGAGATGACAACGCCGTCGGAAGAGACCTCGACAAGGTAGCCCTCGTCGCCGATTTCGTCGTTTTTGTCGGTGTTGATAACGAACACCACTTCAGCCTTATCGGCATTACCTACCGACGAAGGACGCAAATTGAGCTGGCGCAAAGCCTGGTCGACATACCTAACAGTAGGACTGTTCTGCGTTAAATTTTCGTAAAACACCTTGACTGGCGATTTGACAGTACACGCTCCCTCCTTTTGAGTTAAAAACACAGGTTCCGGAATGATAGACAACTCCGTTACCTCACCGTCCTTGCCACAAGATGCAAAACCAAGCATTAGTAGCACTAATGCCAACAAAGACAATAGATTATTTCTCATAGGCGTAATAATGTTAATGTGCAAATATACAAAATAAATTGAAAACAGCCATTTACACACAACAACATAGTGAAACAAGACAGGGCTTGACACTATATGCCAAGCCCTGAATAGGAACAATGTATATGACCGTTTATCTGCCAGCAATCTGTTGGAAGCGAGCACGTTTCATGCTGTCGCGCTCTTGTTCGGTGCGAGGTATAGACTTGTTGATGCTGGAGTCGAGGATGGCGCTGATGATAGGAGGCACAGCAATCAACACCTCAGCGGTCCACTTGCCGTCAACCAACACCATATCGAGGGTGTCGGTATGGTCGACACGCTTGTCAGCCTTGCGGTAAACCACTCTTGCAGAGGTATCGTTGACAGGGATGACATTATAGAGCGTAACCTCGGCAGGGAGCTTGGCAGCGATAGAATCGGGGTGGACAAAATTAAGCATATTTATAAAAAAAGGAATAGTGTTCGCTTGCGTCTGTGGCGAGGCGTAGGGGATAGCGTCGTCGAAACGGAAGTTAGCTACAGCGTCGAGATAGCCGTATGCAGCATCGGCAATTTCGGGATAATCGTCGCAGTTGCCATTGCGATTGTTGCACGCAAAAAAGAGTGGCAAAAAGAGGGAAAAGAGTAGAAAACGTTTCATGATGATAGATAAAAATTTTGTGCAAAAATACGGAGAAAACAAAGAAAAATAAAAAAAAAATTGAAATAAAAAAAAAACACGTATTTTTGCATTTCAGAATAAACACAAAAAACAACAAATTTTTTACATTATGAAAAACATTTTCAGACTTGTAGCTGTAGCCCTTGTGGCCAGCTCGATGCTCTTTGTAGCATGCAGCAAAGACGAGGACGATGAGGAGACCCTCGCAACTGTAGAATGGACCTTTGGCGGCAAGACATACGAGGCGACAATGACCGATGGCTCATTTGACTACGAATACGTAGATATATATACCAGTGCCAGCAAAAACATCGATATGACTAACGAAAAAACTCTTTTGCCTGTGATGGCGATGACCATACCTGCTGACAAAGGCAAATTTGACTTTGATGATGATATAGAAATAAATTTAGAATACACCCATAACCAGTTTTTCCAAGAGTTTGAATGGGTATCAAATTTTGGTAATCATTATGATTGGTATACTGATGACCCACTTCCATTAGAAGAAGGCGAAACCATCTCTATTGAAGATACCGTACACATTGGAAAGCCAATATTCCAATACTATGCATCTGCTTTTGATGGTAAAGTAAGCACCTATGACGCCACAGCAGGAACAATTTCCTTAACAGCAAATGCAACTATGAAGAAATGGGAAGAGGCATACATGCGTGAAAGCGACGGAACGTTTTCTGTAAATGAGGTGCCTACTACCAACATGACAATCACCGTGCGTGATTTAAGCTTATACCAAAAGCAACCAGGCAAAGGTGTCAAAGAAACAAGAAAAAGAGGTCGCTAATATTTTATTCAGATAAAATCATATAACAATAAAAAACAAAATTACCATGAAAAAGACGATCATGATGGTTGCCGCTATTGCAACCGTAGCATTCTTTGCAGCATGCAACAACACTCCAGCAGAGGAGACCGTTACCGACACCATAGCTCCAGTAGAGGAGATAGCCATTGACGAGATAGAGGCCGAGATAATTGCCGAGAACACCGAGGCTACCGAGACCACCTGCACCGAGACAAAGACCTGCGACAAAAAGAGCAGCGAGAAATGCACCAAGAGCGGCAACGAGGAGAAGACTTCTGCCATCGTAGAAGAGGTGAAGAAAGTTGACAACACCGTGAAGAGCGTCAACGCTACTGCACAGGAGACCAAAGCAGCTGTCCAGACTCTTAAAGAAGATGTTCAGGCTACCGCAAACACACTGAAAGAGGCCACCAGTGCAAAATCCACCACCAAAAGAGGTAGATAATCTTTCCCTGCGTTAAACCACATTTGCAGTCTTGGGTTGAAAAATCCAAGACTGTTTTTTTATATAATAGCAAAAAAATCGTACTTTTGCAAGCAGAAATTGAACGAAGGAAAAGGCAGATGTGGTCAATAACAATATAAAAAAGACATAGATACACCTGCATGAGATACACAAGCATTGGCTGCCGTTCTATCGCTGGCACAGTGTAAAAGCAGTGCGAGAGGAAAGTCCGGGCAACACAGAGCCGCCATACTTCCTAACAGGAAGGGACATGAAGCGCAAGCGACATGCCACAGACAGCGCCACAGAAAAGATACCGCCAAGCGACAGCATGGCAAGGGTGAAAACGCGAGGCAAGAGCTCACGACATCTGCCAGTGATGGCAGACGATGGCAAGCCTTATGGGTTGAAAGGTCAAATATACCAACAGTAAAGGGCTGGCTCGCCCGTTGTTGGGGGGTAGACTGATAGAGGCCGGCGGCGGCGCCGGCAGTAGATTAATGATAGAACACAGCGCTCAACGCTGCGACAGAACCCGGCTTACAGACCGCCAATGCTTTTTTTATTTGACAGTAGCATACATATCACCCCATACAGCACAAACCACCCATTGAAGATGAAAAAGACAAGAGACATAACGCATGCTATCATACTGCTGATGACAAGCACACTGCTGTTATGCGGCTGCAAGATGGAGAAGAAATATGTACGCTACGAAACACTCTACAGCGAACAGCCACAGAAGATATACACGCTGCTCGTCTCGGACTACAGCGAGAGGAAAGAGACAGCCGACTCGGCGCTATTGGCGCTATACAGCCGCCAGGACATCGCCGCCGACCATGTGTTCACCTCGCAATGCCAGATACTCAAAGCCAAAGGCTACAACGTGGTCGGCAGCGAAGCATCGAACCAGATAAAAGAGATAGACAAGATGCCAAAACGGGAGATACTTGCAGGCGACCTGAGCAGCATAAGGAAGCATCACGGCATAGACGCCCTGCTGATAACCACCCTGCACAAATGGAGCGACAACAAGCTGACGACAACGGCATACCTTGAATACCAGATACGGTCGACACACAGCGGCAAAGACCTTGCGCACTTCTACACCAAGGTGTCGCGGACAATAGACACCACCTACAAAGGCAAGCTGATAGCCCTTATGAAAGAGCGCGAGCTTGCCGACACGCTGCATATCGACCTCGAAGGCGGAATAAGATGCTACATGCTACAACAGGCCACCATGCTAATACTGCAAGACCTGCCCTACCCTGCCTCCAACTACTACTTTCAGCGCGACATGTACCTACCAGCCATCAACGAATACCTGAAGATAACCATCAACAACGAGGGCTCTGCCGAGGTAGGAAAGATGAGCATGGAAGAGTTTGAGAACGACGTATACCTGTAGTACGACAGACCAACATCGACAACAGCTGCACCACAACAAGCGTGCAGTTTTTTTATATCCACAAAACATAAACCATACAACAATGAGCCACGCCATAGAGGTGATACTCACGCCCGCACTCTTCGACACCAAGACAACCGCCACGCCATACACCGCCATAGCTGTAGACGTGCTGCGTGCCACCACGTCGATGTGCGCGGCACTATATGCCGGTGCAGAACATATAGTGCCATTAGACAGCCTTGAAGAACTTGACGTCTACGCACAAAAAGGCTACACCCTTGCGGCAGAACGCAACGGACACAAGATTAACGGCGCCACCTGCGGCAACTCGCCGACAGAATACCTGCAGATGAACCTCGAAGGGCAACACATAGCCTATAGCACCACCAACGGCACACGCTGTGTGCTAAAAGCCGCCTCGGAAGGTCAGCGCACGCTGATAGGCTGCCTGTGCAACCTCGACACAATAGCGCAGAAAGCAGAAGGGCAAGACATAATAGTGCTATGCAGCGGCTGGAAGCGGCGCCCCAGCATGGAAGACACCCTCTTTGCCGGCGCCATGACAGAGATAATGCTTGCAAAAGGGTATACCATGATAGAGGACAGCACCGCGATGGCCTTGGCACTATGGAAAGAGGCAAAAAGCGACATTATGGAATACTGCCAAAGAGCAGCACATGTGAAAAGGCTTCAAAACATGAACTACCAAGCAGACATAGAGCTCTGCCTACAGCCCAACACCATAGCCATAGCTCCCGAATACCACAACGGCATCATAACCAGATGAGACAGATAGCGCACATAGAATGTTGCTACAACAGCAAATTTGGCGTGCCACGTCAAGCCGGGATAGTGGAGATGCCGGCAGAGATAGTGTTTGAGCCAGAATACAGAGTAAACGAAGCAGTAAGAGGCTTGGACGGCTTTGACTATATATGGCTGATATGGCATTTCGACAAAGCAGAGCGGACAACATGGAGCGCCACAGTGCGTCCGCCACGGTTGGGCGGCAACGAGAAGATGGGCGTATTCGCCACAAGAAGCCCCTTCCGGCCTAACGCCATAGGGCTGTCGTCGGTAAAGCTGACCGGCATAAGCTACGACAAAGAGAGAGGTCCTGTGCTGCATGTCCTCGGTGCCGACCTGATGAACGGCACACCCATCTTCGACATCAAGCCCTACCTGCCATACACCGAC
>JAZRVD010000226.1:0-8889 GCA_045598945.1 Bacteroidales bacterium
AATTCGAGAAATCTTTATACAACCAATTCCTTCTTGGGTATAAAGGCGGATTACTTCATCGTAATACTTGTTGCGTTTCTCACAATTGTACTTCCACATAATTGTTGATTTTGTGAGTCAACTTTTTTTAGGGAAAGACACCTAAAAGAACAAAAAAAAAGACATTTTATTTATATCAAAAAAAAGATGTATATTTGTACATGTAAAAAAATCATAAAAAAAATTAACTAACATAATGTATCAATACTTTACAAAAAAATATGGCCAAATGAAAACACGAAATATGGCCAAATGAAAATGCGAAATATGGCCAAATGAAAACGCAAAATACGGCCAAATGAAAACACAAAATATGGCCAAATGAAAACACGAAATATGGCCAAATGAAAACGCAAAATATAGCCAAATGAAAACACGAAATATGGCCAAATGAAAACGCAAAATACGGCCAAATGAAAACGCAAAATATGGCCAAATGAAAACACGAAATACGGCCAAATGAAAACGCAAAATATGGCCAAATGAAAACACGAAATATGGCCAAATGAAAATGCATTATCAATTGATAACATGATATATACGATACACTAAAAAAATGCACCAAAAATGATAGAAGAATTCAGTTACAAACCACGTATTATTGACAAGAAAATAGAGCTATTATTAAGTACTTTTGGAGCGCTGTGTATAGAAGGGCCAAAATGGTGCGGAAAGACATGGACATCATATCAGCATTGCAGAAGTGCAATATTCTTAAGCGACCCTACAGGCGGTTTTCAAAACAGGAAAATGGCAGACATGGATCCATCGTTAGTATTGATAGGCGACAAGCCACGAATGATAGACGAATGGCAAGAAGTGCCATTAATATGGGACGCTGTAAGATTTGAAGTCGACAGAGCACAAAAAGAGGGTCAGTTTATATTAACTGGCTCATCTACGCCGCGCCATAAAGGTATAATGCACAGCGGAGCAGGACGAATAGCCAGCATAAAGCTACGTCCCATGACGCTCTACGAGACAGGCGACTCTACTGGAGTAGTATCGCTTGAAGAGCTGTGCCACGGCGAGATAAAGCCCATCTTGACAGGAGAGGTAAGCTTGATGCAGATAGTACGGCTGATAGTGCGTGGCGGATGGCCTCAAAACATAGGAAAACCCGACAACAAGGCAGCATTGTTGCCGTACCTATACTTGAAATCCATCATCAACGACGACGTACACCGCTTAGATGGCGTACAGCGCGACACCAACAAGATGTGGCAGCTGTTACGCTCATTAGCACGCAACGAAAGCACCACCGCCAGCAATGCAACACTACAAAAGGACATCAAAGCAGTAGATAAAGAAGACATCAGCGACAACACCATCAGCGTATACCTCAACATCTTCAGACGCTTGTTCATCACCGACAACACAGAGCCATTCTCGCCCAACGTACGCTCCTCGTTGCGTGTAAAGCAGAACGAGAAAAGGCATCTCAGCGACCCATCGGTGGCATGCGCACTGTTAAAACTCACGCCTACGAAACTGATGCAAGACCTCAACACGTTAGGATTCTTGTTCGAGGCCTTGGTAGAGCGAGACTTGAGAGTATATGCCGAAAGTTTCGGCGCTGAATTTTATCACTATCAAGACTACAAAGGCAAAGAGATAGACGCAGTAGTAGAACTCGACGACGGTCAGTGGGCAGCCATAGAGATAAAACTCGGTGCCAATCAGATTGATGCCGCCGCCAACAGCTTGCTAAAATTACAGCAGGAAATGAAAGAAGAGCAAGGACGCCCGCCAGCAGTACTTACTGTTATATGCGGACTGTCGCGTGGTGCATACCGACGTCCAGACGGAGTGTTTGTAGTGCCAATCACGGCACTTAGACCATAAAGAGAAACGCCCCACCCTTTTACAAGGACGGAGCGTTTTTTTTTGAATTGATGATGATTATTTCACAAAACTGGTATGTACGGTGGTCTCCGGTCTCTCCATAAGGTCAACAAGGATGTTCTCTCTGCGACCATTTGCGACCATAACCCTTATACCTTTCTCTGCCGCCATGAGGGCTATGCTGCATATTGACGTTATGCGACTGCCCTCTTCATCATGCACCACACCCATTATCGACTCGCCGGGGTGTATCACTGGCACCACACCGTATGTCTCGCCATCTTCACCACCGCGCGTAATGCCATCTTCTGAATCGAGGAGGATAAGTGTGTCAGCTCCCATCATTTCTGCCACGAGTTCAGAAAGCTCGTCATTGTCGGTAAACATCAGTTCGGTAATACTGACAGTGTCGTTTTCATTAACTATAGGCAGCACCCCGCTTTGGAGCATCACCTCCATGCAGCTCTTCTGATTTTCGCACTCCTTATTAGTGTCGAAATTTTTCTTCATGGTGAGTATCTGCCCCACGTTGATACCATAGTCGAGGAAAAGGCGATAATACATATCCATAAGACGCACCTGTCCTATAGCAGAATATAGCTGACGCTGCTGCACATCGTCGAGCTTGCGATTTTCTGGAATAAGCGAGCGTCCGCAAGCCACAGCGCCGCTGGTAACAAGTATAATCTCGCAACCGCTTTTCTTAAGGCTCACCACTTGATCGACAAGAGCCGACACCCTTGTGGTATCCAAAGCCCCGTCTTGGCGTGTAAGCACACTGGCGCCTATCTTCACCACAACACGATGACGCTTGCCAGAGACAGCCTTCAGTCCCTCGATGACTGAAGTAGTAAAGCCAGCCTTTTCCATTGCGCCCAAGCCCTTAAGGGTAAGGCCGCCTGGAGTAGTAACCTTGTCTATCTCTGTCTCTGCATCGGTGCCACGGCTAACGATAAGCTCGGCAGCGCCCTTTACTGTCTGACATACAACGCGCTCTATATCTTTTTCTGGCAGTCCCAGTTCCTTGCCACCTTCGGCAGCGGCGCTAATATAGCGCATAGCGTATGCTATGCCACACGACGACAACGACGTACCTGCCAGCATCATCTTCTCCTCAACAATAACAGCTGTACCAAGCTGGTCAAAAAGGCTTTTTAGCAGCTGGGTCTGCAACGGCGTAGAGCTAACTGGCGCCACAAAGGTCATGCTCTCGCCAATCTCTACCGCAGTGTTGGGTATAACGTATGCAAGATCGGGGTAACGTTTGGTTGCCTCCTCGCCTTTATCTAACCAGCGCATCAAATCTGACGATGTAACGCCTGGCGCCATCGACACTATAAGCTGCTTTTCATAGTCGAGCGCCACCTTGGTCTCTGTTGTAACCTGCTCCATGAGCCAAGGTTTGACAACAAAGAACACTATATCTGCTGTCTTGACAGCCTCCACGTTGTCGGTAGTGCCATTAATACCCACAGCACGAAAACGTTGCAAAGAGTCCTCATGACGTGTAGTTACAGTAATATCACTCGCCGCAACTGCACCCTTTTTGGCAAAGCCCATGGCGGCAGCACCGCCCATGTTGCCTGCACCGATAAATGTAAGTTTCATTTTATATTTGTTTTTTTACTCGTACACGCTGTACCAGCAACCTAATACGCCATCACCTTGCAGACTGTGCCGTTGGCAAAGACCACAAAGTAGGCGCCACGGTCTCTAACGTTCAACTGCATGGGGTTGCTGTCAGGTCGTACATCGTAGAGATGCACGCCATTGGAGTTGAACACGGCCACCAGCTTGTCTACACTGTTGGCAATATATATTGTACGGCCTACAGCCCATGCCTTGTGAACATCAGGCGAGACGCCGTGTATCTTGCTGGTGCTTGCAAAGGTGAGATATAGCGATACTATACTGTCGCAGCCATTTGCACCTTCAAAGTGCTTGGTATATATACCCGACTCTGTATACTCGTCGCCCTGCCACGAATACGAAGGCTCAGAGGTGGTATGGTCTATAGCCACAAAGGTATCGGAGAGAATATGCAGGTTGAGATACACGGTGCTGTCGCAATCAAAGACAGAGATGGCTTCGGCAAAAGGATACACACCATCGGCAGAAAATATGGCATCGTCAGTTTGCAGCAAGCCGCAGGCGGACACAGCCACTGTGTCGCGATACGATGGATGGATAGCAACGTCATACAGGAAGACGCTGTCGCAAACGTCGGCGACATTGCTCACCAAAGAGGCGTACTTCTTAGACTTGTCCACCATTCTGTCGGGGAGCATATAGGTGTCGCAAGCGTCGACAGCGAGACGCAGAGACTCGTCGACCTCGTTGCACGGATTTATAACATTAAATGTTACATCGTACTCGCGTTCATAATGATTGAACAGCGTCCTCTCCTCATCGATAACAATTGTATCTGCTATATAACAATATATGTCAGTTTCACTACCACCATAATTATATTTGCCTATGCACAACATACGATTTATATATGGCTTCAATACAGGATAATCAGACACATTCAAAGAGTCTGCCACAAGCCTATGTTCATACAGCACATTGACGTCATCATGGAAATAGACTGCCACCCATTTGTTTGTTGTCTTTGACAGCTCCACCGGCATCGCTAAATTAAAGGTATACCTACCATTGCCAGCAGAGGTTACCACTGAGAAGTCTTCCGAATAGACCTCATGTCCCCAATACCTAACATATCTATCTCCTGAAATTGTATCATAGATATCAAAATCCTCAGGCAGCTTTGTGTCTTCAAAAACAACAACAGAGCATGGTATAGTATCTGAAACAGGCACATTGACACCAACAGTAACACTCGTTATCATCTGCCCAACGTTGAAGTTGCCAAAAGCCTCAGGACGAATTACTATAGCATTAGCTTTTCTCTGTCCACAGAAAGGTTGCTTATAGGCAGCACTCTGATCTACAATATAGCCATAACTACCTGGATTGGACAAGACACCGTTGTACTGATAGAGCTCAACATGCTTGTCTTCGCCATTATGCGTTACAACAAAATTGGCGCGACGACAGTCGTCAAACACTCCTTCTTCGTTGGCTGTAGCATATATCTTCACCTCATGCAAACTATCCTTACCTGCGCCAGTTAAATGAGAAAAAGTGAGCCACGAGCAGTTGCAACCAGCAGTGTCTATCGTCCATGAGGCATCTTGTTCGGTAATTATATTTACTATTGTGCTATCACCATAACGATTTAATTCAACCGATGCAGGAGAAACATGTAAGGAAAAGTCAGACGGTTTGACCATAAAACAGGCTTCTTGACCAGAATTTAGATCAACAGGCTCACCACCAGAATAAAATGGCACAAAATTCCCATACGCAAAATAGCCGTCATAACTTCCACTCCATCCCCAATTTATATGAAAATTAGAGTCAGCATCTATGCCGTCAAGGACAAAACCATGCCCACCAAAATTACCTTGCCCTCCATAAATAACAGGACGTGCCGCCTCTATCTCTTCAATCGACGCGGATACCCATACCCCTTCATTATTCTGATGCTTTTCTATTTTGTCATACCTACTATCGTCATACCCTAAATATTTCGCAAAACAATTTGAAACATCAGGCATATACGCAGCACTACCAGAAGCAGTATACTCCATCTTCACACCTACACCACAATAGTACATCAATTTTGCCACTGCATCAACTTCTTCGGTAGTTGATTCTGTTGTAAGCTTTTCTGGCATATTGTCCCAGTCAAAGACCACAGCGCCACACGAGTAGGTTGTATCATTGTATTGATAACTGTCAAGAGGCAGACCAACCTTTGGATACTTCCAATAACGCAAAACTTGCGCCATAGCAGTAGCCGCGCAGCCAGTAGCAGCTCGTACACCATCTACAACAGGGCAATACTTGTTGTAGTCTGATCCCTGATTCCAATGCGTCTCTATCATTGGTGCTACAGCAATGATGCCCTTCGACTTCTTCTTTATCGATGATGACGGAGCCACAAGTTCCTGCCACCCTTGCACCGGTTTTGCACGAAAGCTCTCGGCGTATGCTATCTTCTCGTCTATTTTTAACAAAAAGCTATGCACATGATTGGGCAGAGGCATCTCCACACCATTTTCCACCGAATAGCCCACTACTGGCGTATACTGATCGGAAGCAGAGAAGATTACGAAACCGGCACTGCCATCTTCCGGCACAAAGACATACATGTTCTGCAAGTCGCTCTTATCAGCAACATCGACAAGCTTGGCAACCTTTGCACTACCGCCATGCGAATGGAAATACCGCAACGCCAACACCGCCGCACTATCGCGACTGATAACCGACGACATTACCGACAACGTTGTTACTACCAACAACAAAGTAATAAATACTCTTTTCATATATTTTACTTATTTTTTGTTAATATCTCGTATGCTTCGTTAATCTCTCTAAACTGTTTCTCGGCATTCTTTTTCACATCTTCGCCCAAGCCTTCAACCCTGTCAGGGTGATACTTCATAGCCAAACGACGATATGCCTTCTTTATCTCCTCCTGTGTAGCACCCTGCTCCAGCCCCAGCACCATGTAGGGGTCTTTGTGCTGCATGTCGGGATTGTAGGAGCCCGACTGGCCGCTGTACGAACCACTCTGTTGCTCGTACCCCGACGAACCAAGATGACGTGCACAGATAGAGATGTAATCGGAGCGAGTTATCCCAAAATTCAGAGCTATGCGCGTCAGCAGAGTCTTTTCCGCACTGGTGAGTACCAAATCAGCTTCAGCTAACCCGAATAGAAAGTCAAAGATATGATAACGCGTATCATAGTCTGTATTCTGCTTTATCTGCGCACACACGCCGTGAACATCAATATCCTTCTGGCACAGGTCCTTAAGCAACGTCAACATCTCTTTACCTTTTTCCTCACCGTAGTTGGTCAAAAGAAAACGCTTCACATAGTTGAGCGACGAGCGCTGTACAGCGCCATCAACCTTCATCACGGCTGCTATAAGCACCATGATAGCTACATTGAGGTCTGCCGATGTACCTGTGTTGTGATAGGTGTACGACCTGCCACCCTGCTGGCTTCTGCCTACAGTCTCTTTCTCATCGTCGTCGTCGTCATTATTCGATTCGATAATCTTGCCCAAGCCATACCCTATAAGAGCGCCTATCGGTCCACTAATAGACCATCCCAGTCCTACAAAAAGCCATTTATACCACGCCATAAATACTACTGTTTATTCATTTTTGATTTGTTCAACACATCGTATATCACATCCTGTATGTCTGTTCTTATATTCATTCGAGCCAAGAGGTTGACCTTTGCCGACGGGTGGACCCTGTTGGAGAGAAAAACATACACCAGGTCATATTCCGGATCCACCCATATCATGGTGCCGGTAAAACCCGTATGGCCAAACGACGACTGAGAGACGCCGTTGGACACATGGCTGTTTTTGCCATTGATGTTAGGCTTGTCGAAACCCAAAGCCCTACGATTGCCATACCTTGTATAGTAACGGTTGTTGAAAGTGTCTATCACCGCTTGCGAGAGGTAGCGCTCGCCATGATATACACCACCGTCGACAATCATCTGCAGCAGAGCCGCCACTTCGTCGGCATTAGAGAATAAGCCAGCATGACCTGCTACGCCACCCAGGGCAAAAGCATTCTGGTCGTGCACCATACCGTGTATCAAGCAATGACGATAGGTGGAGTCGTCCTCCGTTGGCGCTATCTGATCGACCTCAAAGCCATTGCTTAAAGGGAGAAATGTAGTATGGTTAAGTCCCATAGGGTCGTAAAAATAGGTCTGCATGTAACTGTCTAACGAGAGTCCAGACACTTCTTGCACCATGTCGGCAAGGAAGATAAAACCCAAGTCGCTATACAAATAGGTGTTTGGCTTCTGCAATGCGCTCTCCGCCATCATACGACGTATCTCATCGGGGTCGTCGCTCTTCTCCCAGTAATTATCGAAAGCTTTCAATGCCGCTATATGACTCAATGCCTGACGTATGGTTATGTTTTCCTTGTTAGTGCCTACAAGATAAGGCAGATACGACGAGAGCTTGTCGTCTAAAGTTATATACTCGTTGTCGACCAAGTGCATAACAGCCAACGTAGTGGCGCACACCTTGGTAACCGATGCCAAATCGTACATCGTAGAGGCATCTACCTTGCATGAGGCCTCGTCGTAGGTGTATCTGCCCATCTCGCGACGATAAAACACCTCGCCGTGTCGCATTACCAGCACCTGGCATCCAGGGTAGGCATGAGCGTCCAAACCTTTCTGCATCAACGCCTCTATCCTGCCATCGCGATACAGGTCGACAGACTCCACCAATGTAGCGCATCGCAGCGAATCGTCGACATTAGGCACACGCCACTGTGTTATATCGCTATTTGGCAAGACGTATTTGTATTTAGCACGCAGCACCTGACGGCATCGCATGCTTATAATCTGACGCATATAGGGGTCGTTCCGAGCTTCGCCAATAATAGCGTTGACAACGCTGTCCAACTCAGTTGGCAGCAATAAAATGTCGTTGCCAGCCCTGAACGCCATAAGAGCCGCCTGTGCCGACGAGTAGTGCTGCTTTACAGCCCCCATCTCCATGCCGTCGGTAAACACCAATCCGCGAAAGCCCAAGTCCATACGCAAAAGACCATTGACAATAGGCTCCGACAGTGTAGCAGGCAGGTTGGGCGTAGAATCGTATACAGGCACGCAGAGATGCCCCACCATTACGCCATCTACACCAGCGTCTATCATGCGACGGAAAGGATACAGCTCTACACTTTCGAGACGCGAGCAGCTATGATTGAGTGTTGGCAACGATTTATGGCTATCGGTGCGTGTGTCGCCATGTCCGGGAAAATGTTTTGCCACAGCCATCACTCCTTGGCTCTGCATGCCTTTCATATACTGTATGCCAAGACGCGCCACGCGCTCTGGGTCGACACTAAAAGACCGCTTTCCTATAACTGGATTGAGAGGATTGGAATT
>JAZRVD010000227.1:0-9142 GCA_045598945.1 Bacteroidales bacterium
CATGCACTGCCTCCCAGCTTATCACAACCTTGAGACTCAGGTTGGCCGCGATGTCAACAAGAAATTCGGTCTCGACGGCATCGAAGTTACCGAAGAGGTCTTTGAAAGCGAGAACAGCATTGTCTTCGATGAGGCTGAAAACCGCATGCACACCATCAAGGCTGTCATGGTAGCTACTCTGGGCGACTAATTATTATTGTCGGAGTGTAGGCTGAAAATCTTGGAATAATATATTTATTTATTTATTTTTCAGAAAGATTTTTGTCCTACACTCTTTTCACCTTTATAAATTGTATTATATGAATAAAAAGAAACTTATTGGCTGGATTGTCAGTATCGTGATAACACTTTTTTTCTGGTGTGTCCCTACTGAATTCTTTGGCATCGACGGTCTGACCGTCGTTGAGCAGCGCGTCATTGCTCTCTTCGTTTTCGCTGCCGCAATGTGGATCGCCGAGCCTATTCCTATCTGGACGACGTCGGTCCTTGTCATGGTGTTGATGCTGCTCACCACCTCTGACTCTATGCTTGCTCTGCTTTATCCTGATGGCATTAAGCCCGACAATGCTATCAGCTACAAGGCTATTATGGCGGCCTTTGCTGACCCTACTGTCATGCTTTTCATGGGTGGTTTCGTCCTGGCTATTGCTGCTACTAAATATAAGTTCGATGCAGCTCTCGCCAAGGTGCTTATGAAACCTTTCGGCAACAAGCCTCACATGGTTATGCTTGGTTTCATCTTGGTTACCGCTCTATTCTCTATGTTTATGAGCAATACAGCTACTGCCGCTATGATGCTCGCCATCCTTACCCCTGTGCTTGCCTCGCTCAAAGAGAGCAAAGGTCGTATTGGTCTGGCTCTATCTATCCCAGTGGCTGCCAACATCGGTGGTATGGGTACTCCTATCGGAACGCCTCCCAATGCCACTGCGGTCAAGTATCTCACCGACAACCTCGGTCAGGCTGTCAGTTTTGGCAACTGGATGCTCATCATGGTGCCTATCGTTATCTTGATCCTCTTCCTCTCTTGGATATTCCTTCAAAAGGTCTTTCCTTTCCAGAAAGGTGAAGTTGTCAATGTTGAGATAGAAGGCGAATTTGACAAGAGCCCCAAAGCTTGGGTTGTATATATTACCTTTATTGTTACCATTCTTCTTTGGGTTACCGGCAAGTGGACGGGTATCAACTCTTTCTCTGTGGCTCTTATTCCATTTGCAGTGTTTACCCTTTGCGGCATCTTCGACAAAAACGACCTCAAGAAGGTCGACTGGGATGTCTTGTGGCTTGTTGCAGGTGGTTTCGCACTTGGCGTAGGTCTTGACAGAACGGGTCTTGCCGCTCACCTCGTCGAGGCTATACCTTTCAACACATGGCCTGTCATGCTTGTTGTCGTAGGCTCTGGAGTCCTCTGCCTCTTGATGTCTACTTTTATGAGCAACAGTGCTACAGCAGCTCTGCTTATCCCTATCCTTGCCGCTGTTGGCACAGGTATGACCAAGGAGCTGGCTCCGCTGGGTGGCGCCGCCACTCTGCTCGTCGGTATCGCCCTTTCTGCCTCTCTCGCTATGGCGCTGCCTATCTCCACGCCTCCTAACGCTCTTGCTTATGCCAAGGGCTTTATCAAGACGCGCGATATGGCCTTGGTGGGCATTTTCGTTGGCATTATAGGTATGATTATCGCCTATTGCGTCCTTATCTTTGCCAGCAAGATAGGTTTCACCGTTTGTTAGTAGAGGAATGATTAATAAAATAACGGGTCGTCTGTACGACGACCCTTTTTCCTAAAAGTATTTATTGCAATGAAAAAAATCTGTACTATTCTTATCTTTTCGCTGGCCGTCTTCTCGCTCAACGCACAGACAACGACTGACGATTCAAAAAACAACGACAAGCCTAAAAAGGTCAAGGTTACTCCATACGGCTTTGTTCGTAATTATTTCAACTACGATAGCCGCAAGACCTACACTGTCATCGGCGGCGAATACAATATGATACCTTACGACGAGAAATGGAACGGCACTGAGGCTGAATGTCTCGCCAATGGTATTGAACGTGTCGACCTCAATGCTACGCCTTCGGCTCAGTTGCTCGCCATCACTACGCGTATAGGTCTCAATCTCGAAGGTCCTGATGTCTTGGGCGCTGCCACTTCTGGTAAGATTGAGGCTGACTTCGGCGGTTTCAGCACTACCAATAATGTGCTGCGTATTCGTCAGGCTTTCTTCAAATTGAATTGGAACAAGGAAAATGGCATCAAGCATGAGCTTCTTGCTGGTCAGACCTGGCACCCGCTTAGTGGCGACATCATGCCGGAATGCTTGGGTATGGCTGTCGGCGCTCCTTTCCGTCCTCATAGCCGTACACCTCAGTTGCGCTATATCTTTACCGATGGCAACTTCGGCTTCACCGCTGCCGCACTGTATCAGTTGCAGTACATGTACAACGGCCCGTCATATAGCGATGGCAAATGGTCTTCCACCAACAGTCTTGAGTTTGGCCGCAATGCTATACTTCCCGAAGTATTCTTAGGTCTTAATTTCCGCAACAGCAATATCTATGCTCAGTTGGGTAGCACATGCCAGCCTATTCGCCCTCGCAATTTTGGCTACAATGACAATGGCAAGGCATACAGTGTCGACGAGCTTTTGTTTACGTTCACGCCTACTCTCTATTTCCAGTATGTGGAAGGTATGTTCTCTGTCAAATGCCGTACCATGCTGGCTCAAAACACCAGTCATGTCAACCAGCTCAACGGCTTTGGCGTTACCGCTGTCAACCCCGACGGTTCATGGGACTACGCTCCTATCAAGGCTTCTATCAGCTACGTCGATTTTGCTGTAGGTAAGAAATATCGCGCCAACCTTTTCTTTGGCTATCAGAAAAACCTCGGTGCAGATAACGACCTTTATAACTTTGGCACAGATGACAAGCCCAACTATTACATCTATTTGAAAGGTGCTAACAACTTCACTCATCTCAACAGCATTTTCCGTATTGCTCCTTCTGTCAGCTACAACCTCAAGCACTTCAACTTCGGTATTGAATATGAGTGGACAGCTTGTACCTACGGTGATATTGACAAGAATGGTGGCATTGTTGACAACGACAATCTGCATCAAGTCGCCAACAATCGTATTTGCGTCCTGATGAAATACAATTTCTAATCGCTAATTTACTATCTTTCATAAGGTCTCGTGCTGTACAGTACGAGACTTTTTTTTGTTTCCAATTTTTTTTATTCTCTAATTCTCTAAAAAATATTATCTTTGCATATTTAATATACCCTAATTGTATTGTATAGATAACTATTTCTTGTTGATAATGAACAATATAGTATCAATAGCTAAAAAGACGCTGGCTTTATTGGCTTTGCTTTATTCCTCTTCTTGGTTGTATGCTGAGTGTATTACTCCGCGTTATCGCACTGAGACGCATGTTGTCTGTGATAGCTTCTTTTGGCAGGATGCGTGGCGTAAAACAACGCAGACATATATAGAACAGCTTGGTATAAAGAGTGTTGTTAATCCTGAATGTGACTCTGCTGCCCGCTTGAATTTGACTATTGTTAATCATAAAGAGGTTACCTTGCCTGTCGAGTATGGTTGCGACGAATTCATCTTCAATGAAAAAAAATATACCGTTTCGGGTATCGTTAGCGATACTGTTTTTCGTAATGTTGAGGACGGGTGCGACAGCATTTCTTTTCATCCATTCACTGTCTTAGGCAAAAAAGTGTACAAGGATTCGTTGGCCAAGTGCGATATGGTGGTTCACAATCATGAAATGTTTTATAGGGACACTACTTTCAATGATACTGTTTTAGTGAAAGGCTGCGATAGTATTACAAAGGTGATAATCAATGTGCTTGAGTCTGACAAGCTTGACACTACAGCCTACGAGTGCGGTTCGTTTAATTGGTATGGTGTTACATACAATAGTTCTGGCGACCAAGTTCGTTACTTTGGAAAGAATAAGTCTGGCTGTGATTCATCCCTCACCTTGCATCTTCATATCAACAGCTCTTCAACGGGGTTTATCGACGCAGGTTCGGTGTGCGACAGCTTCTGGTGGGATAGGACTGGCAAGTTTTACAATTATTCTTGTACAATGGTTAATGGTCCGAAAGACACCATTAAAAAAGGCAACATCTATCATTGCGACAGTATCATAACTCTTCTTGTCCATATCAATGTAGGTCGTGTCGAGAGAACTATAGAAACAGTATGTGATAGTTTTCTGTGGCACGACGAGGTTTTTTATAAGGACACCCTCATCTCAAAGCCTGCTCATGAAACAGACATCAATGGCTGCGATTCTTCGTTGTATCTTCGTCTTTCTGTAAACTATTCAACAAGACTCGACTCTTTCGATACAGCATGTAATTCATATATTGTCTCTATTGGCAGGATATCTCATGTCATGGCTTCCAAGTCTGGCGTATATGTAGATACAATGAGCAAGGCCAATGCTGTATCATGCGACAGTATTATCCGCTTGTCGCTGACCATATATAATAATGATAGAGACACTATCCCTGTTATAGGATGCGATTCTTTCTATAATGAGCTAAAAAGTGTCTTCATCAAAGAGCCTCAGGTCATCCTTTCCGAAAAAATATTTACTGTCCATGGGTGCGACTCTTCGGTCTATCTTGATGTCTCTATCCAGCATCCTTCTTTTGGCTCCCAGGATGTCTCTGCTTGCGATATGTTTCAATGGGGCGACAAAGTGTTTTACGCCGATACCGTAGGCCCGGAGAAAAAGATAAAGAATATATGGGGCTGCGATAGCACCGTTACACTCAATCTTACCATGCATTCGTCGGTCTTTTCCGACACTTTTGCCGTTGTCTGCGACAGTATTCTATGGTATGGCAAGACCTATTATGATGGCACCCCTACGTATACTTTCCCTCAAGCAACACAATATTTCTGCGACAGCATCTTGGTCTTAAAAATGGAGATGCGTCACGGCTCTTATTCCGATTCGTTGGCTACTGTCTGCGACTCTTTCCTGTGGTACGACTCAATGTATTATGCCACCACTCTAACGCGCTCGCCTTATCGTCATTATCTCAATACGCAGGGCTGCGACAGCGCCGTGCATCTCTATCTTACTATTCATTATGCCTCTACTGGTGATACTGTTGCCCGTTCGTGCGACAGCATCGACTGGCACGGCTTGACATATAATACCAATGGCGTCGACCCAACATTCAATTATGTCAATCATTTCGGGTGCGACAGCGTTGTTACCATGCATCTCGCTCTGCGTTTTAGCAGCTATTCCAACGATGTTGCTGAAGCCTGCGGACATCTTATTTGGCATTTTCATGAATATACCGAGTCGGGTATATACTACGACACTACGATAAATGCTGCTGGCTGCGACAGCCTCTCTCAGCTCATTCTTACTATTGACACTATAGGTGAAGGCTCTCTCTCCGGTCTCTTTGAGGTGGAGAAAGGTCGATATATAGCTTTTGCTATGGGCAACCTTCAGTACAACCCGTATCATAACAGCTGGCGTTTTGCTGAACATCAGTACGATTTTATTGGTGTTGAAAACAAAAATGTGGACTCGCTGTATAACGGTTGGCTCGACCTCTTCGGTTGGGGAACAAGTGGCTATCACCATCCTGCCGATGTAACTAATATCGCTTATCAGCCATGGGCTAACAACAATGTTACCATCGATGAGGAGTATAACAGCAAAGGCTTTGGCCCTTCTACGTTCATGGACGACAAGGACTTCACCGGTTTTGCCATCTCATACGATTGGGGGCAGCACAACAATATTTCCAATGGTGGCACTGCTGGTCAATGGCGCACCTTGTCGGCTGACGAATGGTCGCACCTCTTGTTCTATCGTCCCGATGCTATCAACAAGCGCGGCATGGCTACCGTCTATGGCGTCAATGGTGTAGAAAAGGTCTATGGCGCTGTGCTTCTCCCTGAGAGCTGGTATGTACCGGACAACTGCACCTTCTATCCTGGCTCCGCCTATGGCTATGCTACCAACGTTTACAGCAACCTTGAATGGCAGTCTATGCAGAATGCTGGTGCCGTGTTCCTTCCTGCTGCTGGCACACGCTTCATTGACGATATAGATGGTCAGGACAGATATGGCTATTATTGGTCTTCCACGCATTATGATGCGCAAGATGCCTACCTGTTCTACCTCTCTACTACGGCTCTCTTGGTTGATGCCTATCCGCGTCATATAGGCCGTTCTGTTCGTCTGGCGCAGGATGTCGACGGCGTAAGTATTCCTTGCGCTTCTTATGGCGACACCACAGCGTCTGTTGAAGGACAGTTTGAGTGGTACGACGAGGTGCTTACCGAGTCGGGCGATTATCAGCGCCTCTCGCCAGAGGTCAATGTGGCAGGTTGCGACAGTATTGTATCAATACATCTTACTGTCAGTTCTGTAGGCATTGATAATATAGCTATGCCTGAGTATCAGCTTTCCATGCAGCATGGTGTTGTTGTTGTGCGTGGCGAATCTTTGCACGAAGTGTCCTTGTATGATGTGCAAGGCCGCAGTGTGGAGACACTCCCAGCCAATATTGGTGAATATCGTTTCCAGGTACCTACGTCGGGTGTTTACATGCTCAAGGTGGGGCATGCTCCAGCACGTAAGCTATCTGTCATTCGATAGTATGTTATAAATGATTACTTGTGTTTTCATAGTATTATGAATTTCAAATATCTATTTTCTTCATTAGTGTTATCTGTTGTTGCTGGCATGCTGTGTGCTTCGCCAGTCTCACAGCAGCAAGCTGTCAATGTAGCTCACCGTCTTTTCCAGTTGCAGGGCGTTACACGTCTTGCCAATGCGCAATTCAACGACAGGGCGGCAGATTACAATCTCTCCAATGTCTATTTTTTCACACCTGCTGAGGGTGATGGATTTGTTGTCATTGCTGCTGATGATTGCGTGCAGCCTGTCATCGCCTATTCTGCACAGTCTTCTGTCGCTACTGTTCTGCCTCCGGCTATGCAGTATTGGCTCGATGGTGTCGACAATCAGATAGCTCACTACGTCTCTCGTCAGATCTTGCCTACAAAGGACATTATTGACGCCTGGCAACGTCTCTTGCGTCCGTCAAAAGGCGAGCCAGAGGTGTGCGTTCCGGTAGCTCCGCTCTTGTCTACCACTTGGAATCAGTCGGCGCCATACAATGAGGCCTGTCCTGAAATACATACAGAGTTTCTTACCGATTTGGCTTATACTGGATGTGTCGCAACGGCTATGGCGCAGATTATGCGTTTTTGGAGCTATCCTCTTGGCGGCATGGACAGCAACAGCTATATGCTGGAAGGCTACGGCAATGTCTCTGCCAACTTCGAGAATACAATATATAGTTGGGGCTTGATGCCTAATCATGGTGCGTCTACGCAAGAAGAGGCGGAAGCTCTCGCTACGCTTCTTTTTCATTGTGGTGTCAGTGTGAATATGCAGTATGGTCTCGATGCAAGCTCTGCTTATTCCAAAGATGCGGTGTATGCTTTTGAGCATTACTTTGGATATAAGTCTACCATGCAGTATCTCTCCAAGAGCGACTATACCGATTCTGCCTGGTGTGCCATGTTGCGCCAAAATCTCGATGCTGGCATGCCTGTCTTTTATTCGGGTAGTGGCCCAAGTGGCGGACATGCTTTTGTGTGCGATGGCTACAACTGTGATGGCACATTCCATTTCAACTGGGGGTGGGGTGGTTTAGGCGATGGCTTTTATGCTATTGGCGCACTCAATCCCTCTGGGGCTGGCATAGGAGCGTCGGACGACAACACCTACAATCTTGTCAATTCGGCTATCTTTGGCATTACGCCTGCTTTCGACGAGCTGTATGTTACCGACACCCTTTTCAACGTTTCTCGTTGGGGTGAGCAGTTCTCTCTCTATGTTCGTTCTTCCGACAACAACAATATCGATTGGACTATCTCTACTGATGCCGATTGGCTTACCTTTGATGTCAACGGCGGTCTTTCCGACGGTTTCCCTTATCCTGTGGTGGTTACGGCCGCTCACAACACTACTGGTGCCAAGCGTACTGCTCAGGTTTTTGTTACACAGGGCTCTATAACTCGTGTCATCAAAGTTGTGCAATTAGACGGCACTCCTTCGGAGACAGGCTGCTTCGGCTCGCTTCAAGATAAAAACAAGGGCTTTACACTTGTCAAAGGTGGTGAGGTTTTTGTTCGTCCCGAAGCGTTAGGCAATTTCAATCTTGGCTCGGTCATCAAAACGGTCAGTTTTGCCTCCATGTCGTTTACCAATCCTAATACTTTGGATTTCTATCCCTCCCGCAAGTTCCGTATCAATATTTATGAAGGCTCTTCTTTTACTCCTTCTGATTTTGCTTCTTCGTATGTTCGCGACTTTGAAAATATTGTAGGCTCTTTGGTCTATTCTCAAGACTACACTGCTACCGAAGATGGCGAGCAGACAGTCGTACTTGGCACTCCATACTATGTCTCGGACAAGAACTTTTGGATTTCTGTTCAGTCGCTCGATAGTTGTGTTATTAAGTACAAGGAGGTCAACCATACCGACACTATCAAGTTTGCCAAATATCCGCTTCTTGATTCCATGAGCAATGTTTTCCTTCGTACTCTTCCTTCGCGCGTCAATCTTGTCGGCGGTGGGTATGAGATGGACACTTTACTCTTCCTTGCCTCTGGTTACGAGGCCACTGCCGTTACTCCAGAGTACACTGTTGATTCGGCTATACAGTACGAATATGATTATGCTATATCGTTCTGTATGGAGAGACTGCATTGTTCCGACTCCTTTGCCTATGCAAATACGGAAGTTTGCGACTCTCTTCGTTGGTTCGACACTTTGCTCGCCACGTCGGGCGTATACCAGCATCGTGTGCCTGGTGTTACCTTCTTAGGCTGCGATAGCATCTATCAACTCGACATCACAGTTCATCAAAGCACTCATGATACTTTGCCTTACTATGGCTGCGGAAGTTTTGCAACAGATACCGACACCTACACTTACGACACTTCTTTTGTTCGTAAATATGTAGATAGTTATACTTGTGACAGTATTGTCGCCATTCAAATTCGTATTGGTCATCCAGTTTCGGTTGATTCTAATGTCGTTGGCTGTGATTCTGCTTTCTTTGGCT
>JAZRVD010000228.1:0-4743 GCA_045598945.1 Bacteroidales bacterium
ACGCCGAAGCGATGCTGCTCGTCGATGACGGCGTAGCCGAGTTTATGAAACACCACGTCGTCGGAGAGCAGTGCGTGGGTGCCTACGATGATGTGTATCTCGCCATTGGCGAGGGCCTGCTTGATTTTGCGTTTCTTGGCTACGGGCACGCTGCCTATGAGCAGCTCGACGCGCAGGGGCATGCCGTCGAGGAGGCGCGAGAAGGTGTCGTAGTGCTGCTGGGCGAGTATCTCGGTGGGGGCCATGAGGCACACCTGGCTGCCGTTGTCGATGGCGAGGAGCATGGTGAGCAGCGCCACCATGGTCTTGCCGCTGCCCACGTCGCCTTGCAGCAGGCGGTTCATCTGGCGGCCGCTGCGCATGTCGGCCCATATCTCGCGCACCACGCGCTGCTGTGCGCCGGTGAGGGCGAAGGGCAGCTTGGTGTTGTAGAAGGTGTTGAAGATGTCGCCCACCTTGGTGAACAGCTGCCCTGAGTTGAGGCGCTGGCGCTTGTTGCGCAGGTACTGGTGGTCGAGCTGAAGGAAGAAGAGCTCGTCGAACTTGAGCCTTCGCGTGGCCGCCGAGAGGGTGGCGGTGTTGGCCGGGAAGTGCATGGCGTGCATGGCCATGGGGCGAGGGGCGAGAGCGAGGCGCTGCAGCATGTCGGCAGGCAGCACCTCAGGTATGTTGGTGCCTACGGTGCGCAGCAGGGTGTCCATCATCTTGCACAGCGTCTTGGATGTAACGCCCTTGGCGGCGAGCTTGGTGGTGGTGCTGTAGACGGGTATGTAGCTGTGGTTCTGGTCTTCCGCGTTGGTGGAGATGGGCTCCATGTCGGGGTGCGACATCTGGCGCGTGTAGCCGAAGAGCGAAAGCTTGCCCATGACGAGGTATTCGATATTGGGCTTGAGGTACTCCGATATCCATTTTATACTCTGAAACCACACGAGTTCTATCACGCCTGTGTGGTCGTAGAGCTCTGCCGTGAGGCGCTGCGCCTTGCCGGTGCCGAGCATCTGCATGTTGCGCACCCTGCCGCGCACCACCACATGGTGCGCATTGGGGTCGGCGGCGGCAATGACGCTGACCTTGGAGCGGTCGATATAGCGAAAAGGCAGGTGCATCAGCAGGTCGCCAAAGGTGGTGATGTCCAGTTCTTTGGCAAGCAGCGCGGCACGTTGCGGTCCCACGCCTTTGAGGTAGCTTATTTCGGTGTCGAGTATCACGCTGTTAGAGTGGATATATCTCCGGGCATCCGGGTGTGAAGTAGGCCGCCGCAAAGGCCGCCAGTATGAGTGCGAACTTGGCGATGGAGAAACGGTTGTGGTCGTGGTCGAAGAGTATGCTCACGCTGACGTGCAGCAGTATGCCTACCACCACGCCCATGATAAGGCGCTGCAGCTGCTCGTCGGGAGGCAGCACAAGCGTGTTGCACAGCGAGCCGATAGGCGTCATCACGCCAAATAGCAGCAGCAAGGCAAGGCTCTTGAGCCAGCCGTAGCCGTTGGCGGCGAAGAGCGACACCATGACTATGGCTATGGGTATGTTGTGCAGCACTATGCCGTAGAGCAGGCCCTGGTGTATGTCGCCGTCGAGGTCCACCATAGGCATGCCCTCAAGGAAAGCGTGTATGCAGAGGCCTATCATAAGGCCCGTTATGGGGTGCGCGTGGCCGTCGTGGCACTGGCCGTGGTGGTGGTGCTGATGGTGGTGGTGCTCCACCACCTCCTCCTCGCAGCACTCGCAGTGGTTGTGGCCATGCTCCACGCCGCGCGTTATCTGTTCGAGGAGCAGCTGTATGAGGAAGCCCGCCATCACCGACGCGGCTATCTTGAAGTGGCACCCCTCGGTAACGAAACGCCCCGTCCCCTCGCCAAGAAAAATGTGAGGCACAAGGTTGATAAAACACGAGGCAAAGAGAAAAGCGCCGCCAAAAACGGTGATGTATTGCATCCACTGTGCAGAAATATTTTTCCGCATAGGCAGCAAGGCGAACCATACGGCTACGCCACACACTATCAGCAAATAAGCAAGTATTATTGAGCTATTCATAACGTGTATCGAAAATGCAAATTTACAAAAAAAATAAAAAAAATTTGTCAGTTTGGCAAATCTTCGTACTTTTGCAATCGGGTAAGTCTTATACGACCAGCTCCCATTGAATCCCCCAGGGTAGGAATACAGCAAGGGTGTTTGGTTGTAGCGGTGCGATATAAATAGCTTACCCTTTTTTTATGTCTATATGTATGGAGGGCGAGGAGGTCCTCTATATCCTTTACATATTTATTTTATGATGAATAGCAAGTGTCTGACCATAGCCGTGCTGCTGCTCCTCTGCGCCATGCCGCTCCACGCCCAGCGCATCAAGGCCTACCTCACGGCAGGCGCCGCCGCCTCGCAGATAGAAGGCGACGAGCTGAAAGGCTTCGACAAGTGGGGCTTCACCGGCGGCGTAGGCGCCATAGCCCACCTTACTAAAAACCAGCGCTGGCTCGCTGGCGTAGAGATAGACTACATGCGCCGCGGCGCTCGCAACGACAGCGGCGACCCCTACAACGCCACCATCACGCTCGACTACGTCGACGTGCCGCTCACCGTCTACTACCACGACCCCATAGGCGGCATGATGATAGGCGCCGGACTGGTATACGGCCGCCTCGTGCAGCAGCCTCACGGCGAGATGGCCTTCCGCGACAACTACTTCATCCCCGACACCTCCAACCTCGCCTTCCTCAAAAACGACCTCGCCGCCGCCCTCGAGCTGCGCTTCGCCGTATGGCGCGGCCTTATGCTCAGCCTCCGCTACCAGTACTCCATCATAGCCGTCAAAAAAGACTGGCAGTTTACCGAATGTCGCAACTCAGCCCCCGACCGCCACTGGAGCAACAACTGCTACAACTCGTCGGCACAGCTGCGTCTAATATGGCAATTCTGACAACCATGACCACGGCACTCTTCCCCGGCTCCTTCGACCCCTTCACCGACGGGCACCGCGACATAGCGCTGCGCGGCCTCAGGCTCTTCGACCGCGTGGTGGTGGCCGTAGGCGTCAATCCCGACAAGAGCTACATGTTCTCAGTACAAGAACGCATGCAGCGCATCGCCGACCTCTTCGCCAACGAGCCGCGCCTCACCGTATGCCACTACAGCGACCTCACCGTACAATGCTGCCGCCGCCACGGCGCCACCGTCATGCTGCGCGGCATACGCAACGCCGCCGACCTCGAATACGAACAGATGGTCGCCTCCGTCAACCGCCAGCTCGACCCCACCATAGAGACCCTCCTCCTCCTCGCCGCGCCAGGCCTCGAAAACGTCAGCAGCACACTCGCCCGACAGCTCCTCGCACAGCAACAACATTAATCATACCGCCTCCGCCTTGACAATAAGCATCATCATAGTCAGCTACAACGTCAGCCGCTACCTGCGGCAATGCCTCGCGGCAATCTACGCCAGCCAGGTAGACGCACAGATAGAGGTCTTCGTCGTCGACAACGCCTCCGCCGACGACTCCGTGGCCATGCTGCGACAGCACTTTCCCCAGGTGCACCTCATAGCCAACAGCCACAACCCCGGCTTCGCCGCCGCCAACAACCAGGCGCTGCCACTCTGCCACGGCGACTACATAGTGCTCCTCAACCCCGACACCATACTGCAAGAAGACGCACTGCAGCTCTGCGTCAACCACCTGCAGAGCCACCCGCAGTGCGGCGCCGCAGGCCTCAAGATGATCGACGGCGAAGGACGCTACCTGCGCGAAAGCAAGCGCGGATTCCCCTCGCCGCAAGCCTCCTTCTTCAAGCTCAGCGGCCTCATACGCCTCTTCCCTCGCCACCCTCGCATAGCGGCCTACTACCGCGGCGACCTCCCCGACAACCAGTCGTCCAACATCGACATACTCCCCGGCGCCTTCATCATGCTCACACGCCAGGCTCTCCACAAAGTGGGCCCCCTCGACGAAAGCTACTTCATGTTTGGCGAAGACATCGACTACTCGTGGCGCATACGCCTCGCCGGCTACCACATTGCCTACCTGCCCGCCGCCCGCATGCTCCACTACAAAGGCGAGAGCACCCAGCGCTCCAGCCTCAACTACGTGCGCACCTTCTACAACGCCATGGCCATCTTCGTGCGCCACTACTTCGGCGGCACCCACGCACGCCTCTACAACATACTCATACAGATAGCCATACGCCTGCGCGCCGCCCTCGCCATGCTGTGGCGCATAATGCGGCATAGCGCCCTGCCATTAGCCGACGCGCTCCTGTCCTTCGGCAGCTTCCTCCTCGTCAAAAACCTCTGGTCCTACACCCTCGGCATCGACGTATGCTACTACCCCCGGCACTACACCACCGTCATCCTGCCACTCTACGCCATAGTCATAGTACTCGTAACGCTCCTCAGCGGCGGCTACGACAAGCCCGTAAGCCACAGCCGCATAGCCAAAGGACAGACTCTCGGCGCCGCCATGCTGCTGCTCTTCTACTCCCTCCTCGACGAATCGCTGCGCTACTCGCGCGCCGTCGTCCTCTTCGGCTCGCTGCTCACCATACTCTGCACACTGCTGCTGCGCCACATCGTCGACAGACTTGGCTCACACCGCCTGCGCCACATACTCATAATAGGCGACACAGCCTCAGCCGGCAACGCCCGCAAACTACTCCACCAGCTCGACATCACGCCCTCCACCCTCGCCACCCCCCCCCCCCCCCCCCCCCCCCCCCCCACACCCCCCCGCCCCCCCCCCGCCCCCCCCCCCCT
>JAZRVD010000229.1:0-22831 GCA_045598945.1 Bacteroidales bacterium
ATTACTATTACGCCGATGGTGTCTTCGACTGGTTCGACAGCGCCGCCTACAAGGGCGGTATAATACAGTCTTCTACAGGTCGTATCTTTTTCCCCTATGTCGAGCCTTTTGGCAAGGATCTGCGCAATATACTGGGCGACGACAATTTTGCCAACAAGTATTGCTTCGACTCGCTATATACGCTCACGCCTACTCTCGCTCGTCAGTATGCCGATCGCAACAAGTTCTATCTCGAAGGTTATTTCACCAGCGCCGTGTCGGGCGAAATATCCTTGGGCTATAGTGTGGCGCAAGGCAGCGTTACTGTTACCGCCGGCGGTGTACCGCTTATCGAGAATGTCGACTATACTGTTGACTACACTATGGGTACCGTGCGCATCATCAATGAGAGCATTCTCAACAGCGGCACGCCTATCAGCGTAAGCTCCGAAAACAACTCGTTCAGCATGATGACAAAGCGTATGCTGGGCCTGCATCTCAACTACGAGATAGAGAAAAACTTTAATGTCGGCGCTACCGTCATGAATTTGTATGAGAAGCCGCTGACACAGAAAAACAACTTCGGCGACGAGCCTACCAGCAACACTATATGGGGCGTAGACCTCAGCTTCTCTCGCGAAGCGCCTTTCATCACTCGCTTTATCGACATGCTGCCAGGCATCGACACCAAGGTGCCAAGCACCCTGAGCCTCACCGCCGAGTTTGCTCATTTCATACCGGGACTCGCCAACACTGGCAGCGAGGACGGCACAGCTACTTATATCGACGACTTTGAAGGTGCCGAGAGCGGCATCGACCTCAAAGGCTCTGGCTATTGGTTCCTTGCAAGTACGCCGCAAGACTATCGCAGCCCGTCGCCGATGTTTCCGGAGACCAACCCTAACTTTGGCCTGGAATATGGCTTCAACAGGGCTCGTCTGGCATGGTATCGCGTCGACGACATTTTCTACAGCAGCAACTGTCCGGAGAATATCACCGTCGAGGATCGCTCTCGCCCGTATGCTCGTCGCATCACTGAGCAGGAGGTGTTCCCTAACAAGGACCTCGCCGCCGGCGAGGCTACAAATATATACGAGTTGAATCTCGCCTATTATCCTTCTGAACGTGGACCTTACAACTACGATGTAGGTCCTTCGGGCGTCAGCCAGGGCGTCGATGCAGAAGGCAACCTTGTCGACCCTAAGAGTCGCTGGGGCGGCATCATGCGCAAGCTCGACTATACCGACTTTGAGACTCAGAACATCGAGACTCTTGAGTTCTGGCTTATGGACCCCTTTATCGAAGACCCGGAACATTCGGGCGGCAAGCTGTACTTCAACCTTGGCGACATCAGCGAGGACATTCTTCGCGATGGCAGAAAGTCTTTCGAGAACGGCTTGCCTACATCAACCTCTGTGGAAAATGTCGACACCACTATATGGGGCAGAGTGCCTACCACCCAGCCTATCGTCAATGCTTTCGACAACGACGAGGACGCTCGCAAGTATCAAGATGTGGGCTACGACGGACTTAGCAGCACACACAGCATCTTCGACGAACAGTCGTTCTTTGCCAACTACCTGCAAGAGATAAAGCTCCTGCATGGCGAGAGCTCCAACGCCTATAAGCTCGCAGCCTCCGACCCAAGCTCCGACGACTTTCGCTTCTATCGTAGCAGCGCTTACGACGCAAGCAATACCAAAATCAACGACCGCTACAAATACTACAACAACCCGGAAGGCAACTCACCGGCCGATAAGGACAACACAGAGTCCTATACTACTGCTGGTACTACCTTGCCTAATGTCGAGGATATCAACAAGGACAACACGCTCAGCGAAGCGGAAAACTACTATCAGTATGTCATCGACCTGCGCCCTGAGATGATGGAGATAGGCAAGAACCATATCGTCGACATTCAGGAGGCTCAAAATGTGCAGCTTGCCGACGGCACCACCACCTCGTGCAAGTGGTATCAGTTCCGCATACCTATTCGTGAGCCTGACGAGAAGGTGGGCGACATCAACGGCTATCAGTCTATACGTTTTATGCGTATGTTCCTCAACGAATTTGAGAAGCCTATCATTCTCCGTTTTGCTACCATGGAGCTTGTATATGCCACTTGGCGCAAGTATACCGAGTCGTTGCAAGAGCCTGGCGACTATGCCACTGGCAATACTTCCAATACAGAATTCTCTATCTCTACTGTCAATATCGAGGAGAACGGCAGCCGCTCGCCAGTGCCGTATGTCCTGCCTCCCGGCATTCAACGCGAAGAGTGGTATAGCAGCGGTTCTTCTTATACCGAGCTCAACGAACAGGCTATCTCGCTCGACATCACCGACCTCGCACAAGGCGACGCTCGCGCCGTATATCGTAGTAGCAGCTACGACATGCGCTATTATGGCAAGCTCAAGATGTTTGTCCACGCCGAACAGAAATTCCTCAACAGCAGGCTCAACGATGGCGACCTCACACTCTTTGTTCGTCTCGGTAGCGACTATACCAACAACTATTACGAGTATGAGCTGCCTCTGCAACTCACTCCTTGGCACACCTCCTCCGACGACCCCTCTTCTATATGGCCTGTCGGCAACAATGTTGAGATCGACCTTGAGAAACTTACCACTATCAAGACCAACCGCAACCGCGCCATCCGTAATGGCAATGGTGACTTTAGCACTACTTTTGCCTATAGCGAGATGTTCGACAATCGCACTTATTCGGTTGTCGGCAACCCCAACCTCGGCAAAGTCAAGGTTATTATGATAGGTGTTCGCAACCCGCGCAAGAACGCTGTCGACGATGGCAACGACATGCTGCCCAAGTCGGTTATCGTATGGGCTAACGAGTTGCGTCTCTCCGATTTCAGCAACCACGGCGGATGGGCTGCCATGGCTCTCGCTCGCACCAACCTTGCCGACATCGGCAACCTCTCGCTATATGGCGCTTACACCAGTGCCGGCTTCGGCAATCTCGAAGACAACCTTACCAACCTCGAGCTCGTCAATACGTTCAACTTCCAGACTACCCTCGACCTCGAGCTGGGTAAGTTCCTACCTGAGAACTGGGGCGTGAAGATACCTTTCTATATCGACCACACTCGTCAGGTGGGCAGCCCTGAATACAATCCCCTCGACCCAGATGTCAAGCTGCGCGACGACCTCGACACTTACGCTTCTAAGGCTGAACGCGACAGTATCAAGAACGCCACACAGGAGAAGAAGAGCGCCACCAATATCACCCTCACCAATATACGCAAGGAACGCGTGGGCAAGGATGCTCTCAAGACGCATTTCTACGATATAGAGAATTTCTCGTTCTCATACGCTTATAGCGGCGAGCGCAACAGCGACGACGAGATCCAGTATTTCAACAAGGACCAGCATCGCGGCGGCTTGACTTACAGCTACAGCCCTCAAAAACCTAAGCAATTCAAGCCTTTCGAGAAGAGCAAGACGTTCTCTAACAAGAATTGGCGTATCATCAAGGAGTTCAACCTCTTTGTGCAGCCTAAGAATATCAGCTTCTCTACCGAGGTGTTCCGCAACTACGAGGAGACGCTGCTTCGCAACAAGGGCGCCGCACTCATCATTCTCAAGCCTACATTCTTCAAGCAGTTTACATGGCAGCGCAACTACGGCTTGCAGTACGACATCTCGCGAAGCCTGCGCTTGCAATACAATGCCAATGCCAACGCTCGTATCGACGAGCCAGTGGGCGCTCTCAAGAATGGTGAAGACCGCGCCAAGGTGTGGGAGTCTTTCTCGCATGGCGGCACTATGCAGAACTTCTCGCAGACCTTCAACATCAACTGGGACGTGCCTATCAGCAAGCTGCCTTATCTCGACTTCCTGCGTGTGCCTCTGGTCTATCGCACCACTTACACCTATCAAGGCGCCGCCGAGGCTACTCGCTCCTTAGGCAATACTATCAACAGCAGCAGCACCTTCCAGGCTACCGCCTCTGCCAATATGCAGACGCTCTACAACAAGTCTAAGTTTATCAAGGCGGCTTACACCTTCCTCAATCAGAAGGATAAGAACAACAAAGGCAAAAACAATGCCAATGCCAAGATAGACCCCAAGCGCAATATGGGTGGCAAGGTAGACCAAGACTCGCTGCGTCGTGCCGAGTTGATGGAAAAACTCAAAGGCGTAGCATATTTTGGCGTAAGGCTCGTTACAAGTGTCAAAAACGTCAATTTCCAATATAGCGTTACTAACGGCAACCGCACACCGGGATATATGGGCTCGGCGGTGTTCGTAGGCCTCGACCCATCAATGGGATGGAACCCTGGGGTGGGGTATATCTCTGGCCTCAATACCAATATCGCAAGCACACTGCAACGCTCCAACCTCTTGTCTACCGATTCGCTGCTCAACAATGCTCATCAAAACGTATTCAATCGTACTCTCTCGTTGCAAGCCTCTATCGAGCCTATTCGCGACATGAAGGTAGAAATCAACTGCTCGCAGAACTATAGCAGCAACGAGGAGTTCTACTACAAGTACCTCACCACCACAGGCTCTGTCGAGGGACCGCTGTCGCGCATGATGACAGGCAGCTATACCACTACAGTGTGGAGCTTCGCCACCGCCTTTAAGGACAGGGATGAGCTTTATGGCTCTTTCTTGGCAAATCGCGGCATTGTCTCTAACCGTCTCTCTGCTCTCAACCCTAACGAGTACAGCAACACCATGGTGCTGGACACTATGAACGGCAACCGCTACCATGCCGGCTATGGTGCCAACAACCAGACAGTGCTGCTCACCTCTTTCCTCGCCACCTATCTCGGCAAGAATGTCAATAATTACCGCTTCTCCCCGTTCCTCGATTTTCCTTATCCCAACTGGTCTATCAACTATACCGGTCTGAACAAGATACCTGCTGTAAAAAAGATTTTCAGCAATATCTCCTTCTCTCACAAGTACTCGTCTACATATACCGTGGGCAACTATTACACCGATGCCGCTATCGCTGGCATTATGAATTATAATTATGGCGCCGAGACGATGCTATCTTCCACTGGCGAATATATAGCGCCTATCAGTATGGACGCTATACAGCTCGCCGAGCAGTTCAACCCTCTCATACGTCTCTCTATGTCGTTTGTCAACAGCCTGCAACTCAACTTCTCTATCCAGAAAAACAGAACGCTGGCTCTCAGCTTTGCCAACAATCAACTTACCGAGACCACGCGCGACGGTATCACCTTTGGCGGCGGCTACCGTATAAAGGATATCGCTTTTGCCGTCAAGACAGGCAGCAAGACCATGAAGTTCAAGAGCGACATCGTGCTGCAACTCAATGTTACGCACAACAGCAACAAAACCAATATCCGCAAAATAAATCAGGCTATCAACCAAATCTCTTCGGGTAGCTCGGTGTGGATGATCGAGCTTTCTGGCGAGTACGCTCTCTCTCAGTCGCTCACGGCTCGCCTCTTTTTTCAGACCAATATCAATACACCTTATATCTCCAACTCTTATCCCAATTCTACTACCAAGGGTGGTCTTACCATTCGTTTTTCATTCTAAATGGATAGGGTGTTGCTAATAATGATGCTATGGATCGTTTCAAAGATTATGATGATGATGTAAAAGAACTTGTTGTCTTGTTCGAGAAGGTTATCGACAATGGCGATAACAAGTTCTTCGATGTTGATGATTTGGAAGTAATTATAGATTTCTATCTCGACAGGGAGGATGTCGACCATCTCTCTCTGGCAGTCGCTTATGCCGAGCAGCTCTATCCTTCTTCGTGCAGTATTCGTCTGCGTCGCGCACATCTGCTTTGTGCTATGTCGCAGTACGAAAGCGCTCGCAAGCTTCTGCTTGAGCTTCTTCAACTCGAACCGGACAACTGCGATATAAACTATGCTTTGGGTGTCGTTTATGGCGCCCTCGACCAGCCACGAAAAGCAATACAGTATTATCTCGCCTCTACTCGCGACCAATACGAACTATCTGTTATCTATGGCAATATTGCCGACGAGTACGAAAAGTTAGACAGAACGGAGGATGCTATAGAGTATTATCGCAAGGCACTGCAATACGACAAGCGTGAGCAACGGTCGCTCAACAATCTTATGCTTTGCTACAATAAGGTCAACAGACTTGACGAGTCGGAGTCTTTTTTCAACAACCTTCTCAGTCAGGACCCATATAATATTGATGCATGGGTGTCGCTCGGCATGACATATAGCTACATGAAGATGTATGATAAGGCTATCGACGCTTATGAATATGCTTTGGCTATTGATAAAAACTGCTTCGTGGCTTATTCTGGCAAGGCGGAGTGCCTTGACGCTGCTGGCAATGTCGGCGAGGCTGCTTCTACTCTCCTCGAGTCGTTGGATTGTGCCTACGATGACGACAAGCCTATGGTCTATTTTACCATTGGCGAATGTTATTATAGAATTAAAAATTTTTCTACGGCGGTCATCTATTATCGCAAGGCTACTGAGCTCGACCCGCTGTTCGACGAGGCTTTTTATCAGATGACAGCTTGCTATTTCGAACTTGACGACGCAAGCTCTGCCTTTTATTATTTGGAGAAGGCACTACGCATATCGCCTATGAATTCATCTTATTATCGTTCCGCAGCAGTACTCTCTGAGTATATGAATAATAACGTAGATGCTGAGGAATATTACCGCAAGGCTCTTGATGCTGACAATTCTGACGATGTAATTTGGATTGACTATAGCAAGTTCCTTTATAAGAATGAAAGGTACGATGATGCTGTAGCCACTCTCCTTGAGGGCCTTCCTTCTGCCGACAAGCCTATGGATTTCTATGTCTTGTTGTGTGCTTGCTATTTCAAAAGCGGCAAAATGAATATGTTTAATTCCTCTGTCGCCACCAATCGTTGTGAGTGGGACAACTGGGACGAGGAACTTATAAGGATTTGTCCTGAATGTGAATTATATCTTGCTTTGTTATGAAAAAACTTCTCTTCTCTTTTCTTGCTGTCGTATTCTTCTTTTTGGCTTTTCCATCTGTCGCTGTCGCCACACAGCATGATGAGGCTGTCGCCGTTCAAGATTCTTTGGGGCAGGGACAGCATTCCGGCTTTGTGGCTGATGCACTTCAGTGGTACGACCGCAATATGAACTACTATGCGGTGGGTATTCTCATGACCGTCGAAAGCTCTTTTATTCCTTTCCCCTCCGAGGTTGTCATCCCTCCTGCTGTCTATGTCGCCTCCAACCCTCAGAGCGAAGGCGGCATGAAGATATGGGTTATTGTTCTCGTAGGCACTATAGGCGCCATGTTGGGTGCTTTTATCAACTATTACCTCTCGCGCTGGCTCGGACGGCCTATCATATACGCCTTTGTCGAAAGCAAGGTGGGGCATGCCTTGATGCTCAGCGGCGAGAAGATGCAGAAGGCTGAAGACTTTTTCAACAAGCATGGCAATATCTCCACACTCATTGGCCGTCTTGTGCCTGTGGTGCGTCAGCTTATCTCCATACCTGCCGGACTCTCTAAGATGAATGTCGGCGGCTTTGCTCTCTACACTTTCATCGGCGCAGCTATATGGAATGTCATTCTTGCCCTTCTCGGATACCTCGCCTATCAAGCTGCCGACCCTACGGTTATCCAGCGTTATAGCCATATCATCTCGGTGGCTATCATCGCTATAGTGGCTCTCGCCTGCCTGGGCTTTGTCGTTTACCTTATTGTCAAACATAAACGTAGTGCCAAATGACAACTTTCGAGTCTCTCATGCGTCGCAAAGACCGCCCGCTGCCTAAACGCGGCTGCAGCTGGGCGTTCTATATTTTCCTCTTCCTGCTTACTGCTTTCCTCGTTGTAAGTTATATCATCTACCAAAACAACTAATAATGAACTTGCCCCCTTTCAAAATTTTAGACTCTAAGGTCTATAACCGCCCTTTGGTGTATCTCGACAACGCTGCCACTACACAAAAACCGCAGTGTGTCGTTGACGCTTTGGTCAACTACTATACTACGCTCAATAGCAATATTCATCGCGGCACGCATCGTCTCGCCACGCTCGCCACCGAGCAGTATGAGCTTACGCGTCGCAAGGTGCAGCAACTGGTTAATGCTCCTCATTCGCACGAGATTGTATTCACGCGTGGCACTACTGAGGGTATCAACCTTGTGGCTTCCTCTTTTGGTCAGCGTTTTCTCCGTCAGGGCGACGAGGTTATCGTCAGCGAGATGGAACATCATTCCAATATTGTGCCGTGGCAGCTCGCCTGTCTGCGTGCAGGTGCCTCGTTGCGTGTCATCCCTTTCAACGACGATGGCGTCTTGGATATCGAGGCCTATAAGTCGCTCTTTACTGACCATACGCGTATCGTGGCTGTATGTCATGTCTCCAATACTCTCGGCACCGTCAATCCTGTCAAGCAGATGGTCGCTATCGCTCATCAGCATGGCGTGCCTGTCCTCGTCGATGGCGCTCAGGCTATCTCGCATCTCGCTGTCGATGTGCAGGACCTTGACTGCGACTTCTACTGCTTCTCTGGTCATAAGATGTATGCCCCTATGGGTATCGGCGTGATGTATGGCAAAGAGACTATACTCAACGAGTTGCCACCATATCAGGGTGGTGGCGAGATGATACGCGACGTTACCTTTGAACGTACCACCTATAACGACCTCCCCTTCAAATTCGAGGCTGGCACACCCTCGGTGGGCGACGCCTTGGGTCTCTCGGCGGCTATCGACTTTATGCTGTCGCTGGGTGTCGAGAATATCGCTGCTCATGAGCAGCATCTCTTGCAATATGCCACCGATCAGCTCCTTCAGATAGACGGCCTGCGTGTCTTTGGCAACGCACCTCGCAAGACCTCGGTGGTCTCTTTCCTCGTCGGCGATGCTCATCCATACGATGTCGGCACCCTGCTCGACAAGCTTGGTATCGCTGTACGCACCGGACATCATTGCACCCAGCCGGTTATGGACCATTATCATATACCCGGCACTGTGCGAGCAAGCTTTGCCGTCTATAATACCGACGATGATGTCGACGCACTGGTCAATGGTCTCAAACGTGTTATTCCAATGCTTGGATAAATATTTTGTCATGATTACTACATTACATATAGAGAACTATGCGCTTATACAGCAAACCGACATCTCTTTCAACAGCGGCTTTATAGCTATCACTGGCGAGACGGGTGCCGGCAAGTCTATCATTCTTGGCGCTCTCGGTTTGCTCACTGGAACGCGCGCCGAGGTTGCTGTCTTGGGCGAAAAGGACAAGAAGTGCGTCGTCGAAGCCTGCTTCGACATTACAGGTCAGGGACTTCAGCCGTTGTTCGACACGTTGGATATTGACTACGACGACAATGTAACCATTCGCCGCGAGATATTGCCTACCGGCAAGTCGCGCGCCTTTGTGGGCGATGTGCCTGTACAGCTCTCTACACTTAAGGAACTCGGCGACCATCTTGTCGACATACATTCGCAGCATCAGACGCTGGCTATCTCCAGTCCGCTTTTCCAGACTCAGCTGCTCGACGAGCTTAACCGCTATGACGCTCAGGCGGTAGCCACGTTGCAAAACTATGCCGACAGCTTCTCGGTATACTCTTCTTTGAAGCATCGTCTTGAGCAGCTTATAGAGCGGGAGCTTCAGGATCGCAAGGAACAGGACTATATGCTTTTTCTCTTCAACGAGTTGTGCGATGCCAAGTTGCGGTCTGGCGAACAAGAGGAGCTTGAGGCTGAAGCCGACGTGCTGGCTCACACCGAACAGATAAAGGAGGCTCTCGGCTCTGTTGCCACTGTGTGCGATGGCGATGAAGAAGGCGCCGTGCAACGGCTTATCTCTGCTCGCAGCATGATGCAGCATATCTCGTCGCATCACAAGGACCTCTCCGAGTTGCAAGAGCGTTTCAACAGCGTTATAATAGAGTTGCAAGATGTTTTGTCTACCATTAGGACTATCAACTCCGACCTTGAGTATAGCCCCGATAGGCAGGCTGTTGTCTCCGAGCGCCTCGACCTTATATACCGTCTACAAAAGAAACATGCTGTCTCTACCATCGACGAGCTTCTTGACATACAACAGCAGCTGCGGACTAAGTTGCAAGGTATGGAGAGTCTTGTTTCGGAAATAGGGCAGGTTATGGCTGATGTTGATAAGACGTTCAAGGATATGCAGGCTCTTGCCGACAGCCTCACCGCTCAGCGACAAGATGCTGCACGTCTGCTTGAACAGGAGATACACCCAGTCCTTGCCCAGATGGGTATGAAAGATGCTGTGCTGCAAGTCCTCGTCAAGCCAGCTATGGAGTACACCGCTACAGGGCACGACGATATCACCTTTCTTTTCAATGCCAACCGTGGCGGCGAGCTTCGCCCTATTGCCAAGGTGGCGTCGGGTGGCGAGCTGTCGAGAGTTACGCTGGCTATCAAGGCTATCAAAGCCTCGCAACAACAGTCGGCCAACGACTCTGTATTGGGCAAGACGATGATTTTCGACGAGATAGATACTGGCGTGTCGGGCGATATATCCATTGCCGTGGGGTGTATCATGCGCAATATGAGCCTGCACAATCAGGTCATCGCCATCACCCATCTGCCTCAGATTGCCGCCAAGGCAACGCAGCATTTCAAGGTCAGCAAGGCCATTGAGGCTTCTGCCGACCGCACTGTCTCGCGCATGCGTCAGCTCTCTATGGACGAGCGTACCACCGAGATAGCTGTCATGCTCTCTTCCAATCCTCCATCTTCGGCAGCCTTGCAGACTGCCTCTGAACTTATCGCTAAATCGCTGTAATTCTTTATGTATCTTAACAGTCTGTTCTGTAGCAAGTCGCTCTTATTCTTTGTTGGCTTAGTCTCTTGTCTATGTTTTGCCTGTTGCTCCTCTAATGTCGAGGCTGACAACAAGGTCTCGTCGTCTCTCTCCGACACGCTGGTTGTCCCCGATGTTACAATAAGTCTGCCGTTGAGAATACCGTTCTCATTCTCTGGCCAGTATGGCGAGCTGCGTGCCAACCATTTTCATTCGGGTATCGACATTAGGACTGACCTGCGCACTGGCTTGCCTGTCTATGCTCCGCTGTCGGGATATGTCAGCCGTATCAAGATCTCTGCTTGGGGTGGCGGCAAGACTCTCTATATCGACCACCCCGATGTAGAGCTACCCCTCACTAATCAGCAGTACGAGAGAGACAGCGTCAGAAAAAGTCATCTTCGCACGGTGTATATGCACCTCGACGATTTCAACGACGCTATAGCTCAATGGGTCAGACAGTGTCAGGAAAACTGCCATTCTTACACTATCGACACTATCTTGCCGGCAGGCCTGCTGCCTGTTTGTAAGGACGCTGTTGTAGCTTATAGTGGCAATAGCGGGTCGAGTGGCGGCCCTCATCTTCACTTCGAGACGCGCTATGCCTACAACGATGAGACTATCAACCCAAAGTACTTTGGTATCGTCGAGCAAGATGATATACGTCCTGTCATTCATGGCATACGTCTCTATTCTCCTTCTGGTGCAGCTGTGCCTGTCAATACTGACAAGCACGACATCTGTGTTGTCGACTCTACTTTCTATCTCGGTATCTATGCCACCGACCAGAGCAACACCTACAATGGCAAGAATGGCGTGGAGCGTGTATTGCTGTATGTCGACGATGTTAAGGTTTATTCTTTCGAGCGTTCAACGTTTCGTTTCGAGGACAGTCGTGCTGTCAATACCGTCATCGACTTGCCGCTCTTTCTCTTCAACCGTCAGCAGTACCTCGTTTCCCGTGCTGTACCCAACGCTCCATACGCTGGTGCCACAACCTATGACTGTCAAGGCAATGGCTTCTCTGTGCAACAGGGACTCATCACCTTGCTCGACACTTTGTGCCACAATGTTCGTTATCATGTAACCGATATGGCTGGCAACGACGTTAGTTACTCTTTCTCCGTCAAGGCAAGAGAGGCCTTGTCTCCGTCGCTGCTGCATTATGCTGGCAAGCCGCAAGATTTTCAGTATCATACCAGCAACGTCGAAGTCGTTGTCCCTTCTTCGGCTCTTTACACCAACGACGCTATACAATGCCGCTATGATAACGATAATGGTGAGGTGTCTATTTCTCAGCAAACGCCCTATCATTTTCAAGACAAGCTTCACCGCTCTTTTACTTTGCGTATGGTTGCTCCTCCCGATGTCAAGCATCCGCTTATCCTCAACAGCCGTGGCTCGGCTCTTGACACCAGGAAGGTGGTAAGAAATGGCGTCGAATGGCTCGAAGCTCAGCCTTCCGACTTTGGCGAGTTTCACGTTGGCTCCGACTGTGAGCCTCCGCGTATTCGTCCCAAGGTGAAACGCAATAAGAACGGGCTGCTGAGTCCTGCCACGGTGCAGTGCCGCAAGGGTTATGTGCGTATGCTTTACTTTGTCATCTCCGACAACCTCGCCGGCATCGACTCCTACCACTGTTATATCGACAATAAGTGGGTGCTTGCCGAGTATGATGGCAAAACAGCTACTATCTCCGTCGTTTTGCCCAAGGTGGTTAAAAATAACGCTATCAAGATTGTCGTCAAGGACTGCGCAGGCAACGTTGCCGAGCAGACTTACCGTTTTGTAAGATGATATCATCGGTCTCTGTATAACACTCATTTTTTTATGCGTCTCTATCTTGTTGGCTATATGTGCTGTGGCAAAACTACGGTGGGCAGGCTTCTGGCTAATAAACTGCAAGGCGAGTTTGTTGACCTCGATAATGCTATCGAGCAACGCTATCATGCCTATATCCCTTTTATCTTCAGCACCTACGGCGAGGAGGCGTTTCGTAAGCTTGAGGCTGCGGTGCTTCGCTCTTTGCCTTTCCCTCAGTCGGGCTTTCAGATTGTCTCGTGTGGCGGTGGCACGCCATGTTTTCAAAACAATATGGACTATATCAGGGAGACAGGCCTCTCTGTTTATCTTCATCTCTCTCCCGACGATATTTATGCACGCCTGCAGAGCTCTCGACGCCAGCGTCCTTTGTTTGCCTCTGTCCCTCCTGACGAGAGATTGCAGTATATCACCAACCAGCTGTCTATCAGAGAACAGTATTATTCTCAAGCCACACATTTTTTGGACATAGCCAATATCGATGTCAACGACATCGTAGACATGATTGCCAGTCTTGTTGATGCCAATAGTTAGCGTTGGTTTCTCTGCATGATGTGGCCATGAAATAGCATAATATCTCTTTTTTTGAAAAAACGATTTGTTTGCTATCTCTATTTTTTTTATTTTTGCTTTGCGTTTTTTGTGTTCATAGTGTATGACAACAAATTGATATTCTCTATAGTAGATATTGTTTGTTGCTTGATAATGAGTGTGTTAAAATGTCGTGTGATGTTGTTGTAAATATTTAGGTGTTTGTGTGAGAAATATATATATAATCTTTTTTTATGTTGGAATAATAATGGCGGACGGTAGTTCTGTCGTTATTTTGAAAAAAATATGAGTAGAAATCGTATTCTTTTGTGTTTGGGTCATCTTTCTGGAAAGGAACAGAAGTATGTACAAGAGGCCTTTGATTCTAATTGGGTCGCCCCGTTGGGTCCTAACGTGGTGGCTTTCGAAAAAACTCTCGAAGAGTTTGTGGGGCAAGGCAAGTCTGTCGTAGCCCTCAATTCAGGCACATCTGCTGTGCATCTTGCTCTTCTTGCTTGTGCTGTAGGTCCTGGCGACGAGGTTATCGTACAAAGTTTTACCTTCTGCGCTTCAAGCAACCCTGTTGTCTATCTCGGTGCTACGCCTGTTTTTGTCGATTCCGAGACTGACACCTGGAATATGGACCCCGTCTTGCTCCAGCAGGCTATCGAGGCAAGGCTTGCCGCTACTGGCAAGCTCCCTAAGGCCATTATACCTGTGGCGCTCTATGGCATGCCGTACAAGGTCGACGAGGTGCTGGCTGTAGCCAACCGCTATGGCATACCTGTTATTGAAGATGCCGCCGAAGGCTTCGGCTCGCGCTACAATGGCAGGGTCTTAGGCACTTTTGGCGATTATGGCGTGCTGAGTTTCAACGGCAACAAGATGATTACTACCTCTGGCGGCGGCGCTCTCATCTGCCCCAACCGCGATGCCGCCGACAGGGTGCTGTGGTATGCTACGCAGGCTCGCGAGTCGTTCTCCTACTATCAGCATGAGACTATCGGCTACAACTATCGTATGAGCAATATCTGTGCTGGCATCGGTCGTGGTCAGATGTTCGTCCTCGACGAGCATGTGGCTCATCATCAGCATATCGCTTCTCTTTATCATGAGGCTTTCAAGGCTGTCGACGGTATCGAGTTCCATGCACAGCCCGAAGGCTTGGGCATGGCGTCGAACTATTGGCTCGCAAATATTGTCATCAGCCCCGACTTGCGTATCAAAGGTCAGCAAGACGCCTACCACCATGCTATTCGTGGCGCCGTCGGTGGCGCCGCCGGCGTGGTGCATCATGCTGCATCGTTGGTTACAGACTGTCAGCCTAACGACAATGTCGAAGCTCTCAGGTTGTGGCTCGATAGCAAGGACATCGAGGCTCGCCCTCTGTGGAAGCCTATGCACAAGCAACCTGTATATCGCTCTTCGCCTGCTTTTGTCAATGGCGTGTCTGAAAAGTTTTTCTCTCGCGGACTATGCCTCCCCTCTGGACCGCTGGTCTCTGACGACGACGTGCAGTATGTCGTCAAGTCTATTGTCGATTCTATTGTGTAACATTTCTCCTTTATGATAGAGTATAGTCGTTTTGTTCTGGATAACGGGTTGGTGCTTCTTGTTAATGAAGACCACGACACTCAGCTTGTTACTGTCAACACTTTGTTTCGTGTCGGCTCTCGCAACGAAGACCCAGCTCACACTGGCTTCGCTCATCTCTTCGAGCATCTTATGTTTGGCGGCACACCCAATGTCCCCGACTATGATGCTGTCGTTACCTCTCTCTCTGGCGACGACAACGCTTTCACCAACAACGATTATACCAACTACTACGTTACTGCTCCTGCTGAGCATCTTGAGAGGCTCATCGCACTCGAAGCCGACCGTATGAAAGGTCTGGACTTTAGCCCTCAGGTGCTATCTGTTCAGCAACAGGTGGTTACTGAGGAGTACAACCAACGCTATGTCGATGCACCTTACGCCGACAAGTGGCTGCTGCTGCGTCCGCTATGCTATAAGGTCTATCCTTACCGTTGGACCACCATAGGTGCCGACATCAAGCATGTGCAGCAAGCTACCGTCGACGACGAACGCGCTTTCTTCAGCCGGTACTATCGCCCCGACAATGCTATCGTCGCCGTGGCTGGCAATGTCGAGACCTCTGTCGTCGTCGATCTCGTCAAGAAGTATTACGGCTCTATTACTGTCTCTACGCCTTTGGATATTCCTGCTTTCCATCAAGAGCCTGAGCAGACAGAGTCTCGACGTCTCGTGGTGGAACGTAATGTGCCGTACAACGCCATCTACAAGGCTTTCTTGATGTGCGACCACTACAGCAGCGACTTCTTCGTCTATGATCTTATCAGCGATGTGTTGAGCAATGGCAAGTCGTCGCGCATGTATCTCGACCTCGTCAAGCGTCGTCAGCTTTTCCTTCAAGCCGATGCTTATATCTCTGGCGATATGGGGCCAGGTCTCTTCGTCATTGGCGGATATATCGCCGACGGCGTATCTTTCGAACAGGCGGAAGCTGCTCTCGACGAGTTCCTTGCCGCTATCGCCTCTACCCCTGTCGAGGACTACGAGCTTCAGAAAGTCGTCAACAAGTACGAGTCGCAGTTCGCTTTCTCGCATTACAAAGCTGCCGACAGGGCTCAGAGCTTGTGCTACTATGAGTATCTCGGCAACCTCGACTGGGTAAACAACGAGCCTGACAACTACAAGCTCGTTACTCCTGCCGACCTCCAGCGTGTCGCCTCTTTTTGCTTCCAGCCTAATAGGGCTAATGTCCTTTGTTATAAGAAGATTTAGTCATGTCTCCTTTTTTGCAACGTCTCTGGATTGGGATAAAGCAACTTGTCGACAATCTGCTCGACTCAACAGGCAATCTCTTGCATCGTATGATCTTTGACTGCCTGCTGCCGAAGCGTTATCGCTCTCTTTCGCGACGTGAGATATATTCTATCATCTTCAAGTCCGACACCCCTCAAGGCAAGCGCTTCGATGTCTGGCTCCTTGTCCTCATCGTGCTCAACATTCTCTTGTTGATGGTCGACAGCATGATGAACTACACCACTTTGACGGGCGCCACTGTCGACAAGCCCTTTGGCTATTGGCTCTTCAAAGTCCTCGAATGGTCGTTTACTCTTGTCTTTACTTTCGAGTTCTACCTCCGTATCTATTGCCTCAAGAATCCGCGCTACTATCTGCTTAGCTTTTACGGGCTTATCGATATGCTCTCTATCTTCCCTGCCTATCTCAGCCTCTTCCTTCCCGGCACTCAGGCTCTCACGGTGCTACGCCTCTTGCGTCTCTTGCGTCTCTTCCGCATCTTTCACATGCAGCGCTTTATCGACGAGAGCCGCAAGCTTCTCAACACCTTGCGTCGCAGCGCTGTCCGCATCCTTATCTTCATGCTTTTTATAGTCCTGTTCTCTATCATATTGGGTACTATTATGTTTGCCGTCGAGGGCGACGCCAACCCAGCTCTGTCAAGTATTCCTCGCGGCATTTATTGGGCTGTCGTTACTATCACCACAGTGGGCTATGGCGATATTTCGCCGGTTACTGGCGTAGGTCAGTTTATCTCTGTCGTCGTCATGCTGCTGGGCTACTCTATCATCGCTGTCCCTTCTTCTATACTCATTGGCGAGACTATCAACGAGTTCCGCGACAAGCCTCAACGTCCTAAAGATATTGAAGATGTCTTGCAACCTGCCGACGACAACGCCAACGACTCTTCAAATTCCTCTTCCAACAACTCTTCTGCTGCCAATTAACCTTTTTTATCATGAAAGTTCTGCTTACCGACGATACTCACCATGTTCTTGCAAAGCGTCTTGTTGATGCTGGCTTGCAAGTCTCTTTGCGTCTCGACCTCGACTACGACGGCATCCTCGCTATCGCACCACAGTATGATGCCATAGTGGTGCGTAGCAAGATTGTTATCGACAAGCATTTTATCGACGCCTGCCCTTCGCTGCGGTGTATCGGCAGAGTGGGGGCTGGTATGGAGACTATCGATGTCGACTACGCCGAGTCTCGTGGCATTCGCTGTCTCAATTCTCCTGAAGGCAACTGCGACGCTGTGGGCGATCACGCTGTGGGCTTGTTGCTCTCGTTGCTCAACAATATCTCTCGTGCCGACAACGAGGTACGGCATGGCTTGTGGCATCGCGAGGCTAACCGTGGCAGAGAGTTGGGCGGCTTGACGGTGGGCATCGTTGGCTTTGGCAATATGGGCTCTGCCTTCGCCAAGCGCCTGCGGGGCTTCGACTGTCCTATTCTCGCTTACGATAAATATAAGCGGCACTATGCTCCCGACTATGTGCAAGAGGTCTCTCTCGAAGAGCTCTTCCATCATGCCGATGTCGTCAGCCTGCATGTCCCTCTCACCGACGAAACACGCTATATGGTCTCTTGGCAGTTCCTCGACTCGTTTGCCAAGTCTATTTTTCTTGTCAACACCTCGCGCGGCGCCGTCGTCAATACTGCCGACCTTGTCGATGCTATGAAAAAGGGTAAGGTGCTCGGCAGCGCTCTCGATGTGCTGGAGTATGAGAATATGGCTAATGATGGTGTCGATGTGGCTTCATTGCCCGAACCTTTCCGTTTTCTTATCCAGTCGCCTAATGTTGTACTTACGCCTCATGTGGCTGGCTGGACGGTGGAGTCTAAGTATAAGCTCGCCGCTGTCCTTGCCGACAAGATTATCGATGTCTTTAAATAGTTTAATATCTTTGTGTTGTGCTTGTTGTTGATGATACTATAGTTTCCGACGATGTTGTCGATTGCTCTTTCTCTTGCAATATTGCTTGTTGCAAGGGCGCCTGCTGTGTCGAAGGCGACAGCGGTGCTCCGCTCGACGACGACGAGGTGCCTCTCCTTCAAGACATCCTCCCGCAGGTATTGCCTTATATGTCGCCTAAGGGTGTCGAGGCCGTCAATAGGCAAGGCGTAGCTGTATGCGACAAGGATGGCGACATCGGCACGCCGCTCGTCGACGGCAAGGAGTGCGCCTTTGTCACTTTCGACAACAACGGCGTGGCTCTTTGCGCTATTCAACAGGCATACCTCGATGGCGTTGTCTCTTTCCCTAAGCCTGTCTCGTGTCATCTCTATCCTATCCGGGTGCAGAATTATGGCAAGTTTCGCGCCGTCAATTACCATCAGTGGAACGTCTGCCGTCCTGCCAAGTTCGCATGCCGTCAGTGCCTTTCCGCCGACAAGTGCTCGCTAAGCAGCAATATACCTCTATATATCTATCTCAAAGAGCCTCTTATTCGTAAGTTCGGCAAGCAGTGGTACGACAACCTCCTGTCGGAGATAGCACTGCGTCATTAATTTTTACCGTTTATGCAAAAAAAACATTATCGCATCATTGCTTACATCGTACCGCTTGTTCTTATCATAGATCAGCTCATCAAAATTCTTGTCAAGACGAACATGCAGATTGGCGAGGAGATACCTCTTATCGGCGACTGGTGCAAGATTTATTTCGTCGAAAACGAGGGCATGGCTTTTGGCGTCTCTTTTGGCGGCTATTGGGGCAAGCTTTGTCTCTCGCTCTTTAGAATTATAGCTTCGTCTTTTATTATGTGGTATCTCTTGTCCCTTGTCAAGAAAGGTACGCGCACCGCTATCGTTGTCTCTATGTCGCTCATCTTTGTCGGCGCTGTAGGCAACCTTATTGACAGCTGTTTCTATGGTCTTATCTTCGACAACAGCTATTACAATGTGGCTCAGCTCTTCCCACCAGAAGGGGGCTATGCTCCTCTCTTTTTCGGCAAGGTGGTGGACATGTTCTATTTACCTCTCATCGACACAGTGTGGCCTGAATGGGTGCCTGTTGTGGGGGGGCAGCCTTTCGTTTTCTTCAATGCTATCTTCAATTTTGCCGATATCGCTATCACTTTTGGCGTTATTATCTTGATTGTCGACCAACTTTTTTTTGCTAAAAGGGGTTCTAAATCAGCAGATAATGAAAAAGAATGAAAAAATATTTGGTGGATTGGAAAATATGTCGTATCTTTGCACTCGCTTTCAAGGAAGAAACACGGCGTTGTAGCTCAGTTGGTAGAGCAGAGGACTGAAAATCCTTGTGTCACTGGTTCAATTCCAGTCAATGCCACGAGAGGAGGTGCGTAAGCACTTCCTCTTTTTTTAATTTTTACATTGTGTATAACATTCTTATCGTCGACGACGAACAGGACCTACGCGAAATACTGTCGTTCAATTTTGAGTCCGAAAACTTCTCCGTCTCGGTTGCTTCTAATGGCGAAGAGGCTTTAGATGTCATCCGTCATGCTGCCGTGCCTTTCGACATCGTTCTGCTCGATGTCATGATGCAAAACCTTTCGGGCTTCGAGGTGGCAAGCATTCTACGTTCCGAAGGCAATCAGGTGCCTATCATCTTCCTTACGGCTCTCGCCGACGACGAGTCCCAGCTTCAAGGTTTCGGCTTCGGCGCCGACGACTACATCTCCAAGCCATTCTCTTTCACCACCGTACTCGCTCGCGTCCGTGCTGTCCTCAAACGTTCTGCCGCTCCAACTCAGCCTTCGCTGCTTGTTGTAGGCAATCTTTCGTTCGATTTGCAAAATGCACGCGTTGTCGTCAACGGCGATGAAATTGTGCTGACAAAAAAAGAGTTTGCCATCCTCTCGCTCCTTCTTCAGCCCGTTGGACGCTATTACCTCCGTGAACAAATCCTCGACAAGGTGTGGGGCGACGACATCTGCGTCAACGACCGTAGCGTTGATGTTCATATTGCACGCCTGCGCAAAAAACTGGGCCCTGAAGGCGTGCATATCGTCAACCGCACTGGGTTTGGCTATGCATACGTAATATAATTCTCTGTCATGTATACGCTTTTCCTCGCCGTTTTCATCCTCCTTCTGGTGGTGCTTGCTGTGGTCGCTGTATTCCGTCGCCGCTCCACTGTCGTGCAACTTCGCAAAGTGGTGCAGGAGGTTGAGGAGTCTAAGTGTCAGCTTGTCGCCGAGCAGCGCCGCAACCAGCAGCTCAAACAGGAGATGACCAACAATATTGCTCATGAGCTTAAGACTCCTGTCAGCAGTATACGCGGCTATCTCGAGATCCTTCTTGGCGACAAGCCTGTCAGCGACGACAAGCGACGCTTCTTCCTCGACCGCTGTTATCAGCAGACCTTGCGCCTCTCGGCTCTCATCAACGATGTGTCGCTTATCAACAAGCTTGAAGAGGCCGACGACCTTTTCCCTGTCGAGTCTTTGCAAGTAGCTTCAATAGTCGACGAGGCTATGGCCGACCTCTACGACAAGGCTCATGCTATCTCTATATCTTTTGACAACAATGTCGCCGACACAATATGCGTGCAGGGTAACAAGTCGCTGTTATATGCTATCTTTCGAAACCTGGTAGAAAATGCTGTCGCCTATGCCGGCGAGGGCGTCTCTGTCGTCGTCGAAAGCTATAAGGTTGAGAATGGTCTTGTCTTTTTCCATTTCTTCGACACTGGCCGCGGCGTTGACAGTAAGTTTCTCCCTGTCCTCTTCGATCGTTTCTTGCGTGTCGAGAATGGCCGCAGCCGTCAGAGCGGCGGCACAGGTCTTGGCCTCTCCATCGTCAAGCATGCCGTCATCTTTCATGGTGGCACTATATATGTGAAGAATAGAGAACAGGGCGGCCTCGAGTTTTTCTTCTCGCTCCGTTCTGCTATATAGTTTTTATCGTCATGTCTCTTGCTTCTACTAAATTCTTGTCTGTGTTAGGGTGCCTCTCTCTTTTGTCTTTGCACTCTTGCGACTTTCCTGCCAAGGTCGAGGAACAAGCCTCTCAGCCTGATGCCGGCGTTACGTCGGTCGCCTCTCTATCTGGCAGAGTTGTCAAATATCTCGATGCCGACAGGCATGTCTTGTCGTCGGAGAAGCAGGCGGTATACTGTCGTAGTGCTTTCTATAGCAATGACTCTATTGTCGTTGATAGTCTTGTGCAGGACTTCAAGACCGACGGCTCTTTGGTTTTTGAAGGTCATCTTTCTGCCGAAGACCCTGATGTCTATGTGGGCGAGTGTATGTGGTACAACAGGCAAGGCCTTGTCGAGAAGCACAGGTATGACGGCAAGGACAACAGTATTCATGTTCATCATAAAAGATACTATCGCAACGGTGTGCTCTTCTCCGAGTCGCACTATCTCGACAGCCTCATCATCTGGTCTAAGGCCTACTATCAATCCTCTGCTCTCAAAGAGTCATGCAACTATGCGGCTGGCAAGATGGACGGCGCTCAGAAGGCGTATTACGAAAACGGCAGGCTTATGTCGGTAACTTCTTGGAACAAGGGTGTTCTCTCTGGCTCCTACAAGGAGTACTACTCCAATGGACGGCAAAAGGTTGTTGGAAGATACAAAGACAATGTAAAGGTGGGGACATGGCGGTATTTCGACGAGCAGGGTGGGTCTGTTAGTTATTGCTATTCTGCCCACACTGATAATGCAGTCAAGGAATACGAGATGGTGTGGAATGAATGTGTCAATTATCAAAATATATTGTATAGCAACAATATCCCTCCATATAGCGTAGCGCATACCTCTATGAGTCTGCAAGAGCTGAAAGAGCTTAGGCAGTCTCTTGTCAATCAGATAGAAGGCAACGGTCTCTCTAATTCCTATAGACGCTGAGCACCCCATCCTTGCAGCTTCTTAACGCCCCAACGGGGCAACAAGCTTTCAGCCCAGGGCAGCACCCTGGGTGTTATCGCCCGTCAATCCTCGCCCTGTAAGGGCAAAAGCACTATCTACACTTTGCGATTTGGCGGACAGAATAATTTGTAATTAATGGACGATGATAATTTGTATTTAACGTCCCAACGGGGCAGCAAGCTTTCAGCCCAGAGCAGCACCCTGGGTATTATCGCCCGTCAATTCTCGCCCTGTAAGGGCAAAAGCACTACCCACACTATTTGCGATTTGTCGTACAGAATAATATGTAATTAACGAACAGTGGTAATTTGCATTTAACGCCCCAACGGGGCAGCAAGTTTTCAGCCCATGGCAGCACCCTGGGTGTTTTCGTCCGTCAATCCTCGCCCTGTAAGGGCAAAAGCACTACCCACACTTTGTGATTTATCGGATTAAACATGTCGGCTGTTTATTGCACTATCAACATTCTAAATTCATAACTCATACCTCTAATTTCTAAATTCATAACTCATAATTTTTATTTCACTATTTCTCTTATCTTTGTATGATAACATTCTTGTTGGAAAGCATGTATAACTATCGTAAAATCAACATATTGACAAGAGTAATGAGTGCTCGCCACCTGCTATCGCTAACTTTTATATAACGCTTACACCGCTATGGGCTTCTGTCTCAGCTCGTAGTGGCGTTTTTTTTTATGTACTTTTTTTTGACAACTTATTCACATTATATTAATACCAAATTTATAAAATTATGTATAACAAAGCTTTTTTTTTGACGAGCCGCAAGCCATGGTGGTACGGTTCGACGTGATGGATGTCATCAGCACATCGGGTGGTGTGTCTAAAACGTATTTCGAGGGGTCTTCCATCAATAATGCCGTCGAGGCGGAATGATGTTACAATGGCGTTGCAACGCTTTTTCAATGACAATTAAAAATCAATAAATAATAATGAAGAAATTTATCTTTATGCTGTCGGCCTCGTTGCTGTTGCTGGCGGCATGCTCCAAGGACGACGAGGCCCTTGTGCAGCAGAACGGC
>JAZRVD010000230.1:0-10421 GCA_045598945.1 Bacteroidales bacterium
TATCTCTCTGTCTCAAAATTTCTATGTACTGAAGCTCCCGTATTTTTTGCGAAAGCGGGTGCAAAGATACGCACTTTTTCTTTTCCGACAAAATTATTTTGTATTTATTTTTTTTATATTGCCTAATGCGTTGATTGACACTCGGCATTGATGGCAAGTTTTTTTACTGGCGGCAGGATAGAGGTGAGTTTTGAGCTAAGAAGAGAGATAGAATTATAGATAAAAAAATAAAAACTATAGAGGAAATAGGATATTTTTTAGAGGGAATAGGAGTTTTAGAGAGACTATGAACTTTAGTGAGACTATGATATTTTTAGAGGGAATAGGAGTTTAGAGGGAATATAAGTAATAAGTAGGAGGTTAGTCTAAGGTTGGCGGAGTTATACGCTGATACTCTGCATAAGCATAGGAGAGACCGGAGTTTTCATCGACATAACGCTCAGAGATAGACTCCTGACGAAAGACTGTTTCGTCGATAGGCGAGAAAAAGGCATCCGCCTCGAAATCGCTATACACCCATGTAACATAAAGCCGACTGACAAAGGGCATGAACTGACGATATATAGATGCACCACCTATGACAAAAGTCTCGTCCTGACCTTCGCAAAGTTGCATTGCTTCGGCGAGAGAATGAACAACATCCACACCTTCGTGCTGAAAACCGTGTTCGTGAGTCAGCACAATATTACGACGATGGGGCAAAGGGCGACGAGGAAGACTAAGAAAGGTGTTCTTGCCCATGATGACAGCATGACCAGAAGTGAGTGATTTGAAGCGACGCAAGTCGTCAGAGATGTGCCATAGCAGCTTGTTGTCGAGACCGATAGCAAGATTACTTGCCACAGCGACGATTAAAGAGATATTATATTTTGGCGCTTTTGATATAGTATCCATACTTTTTATAATTATTGACGTTGAAACATAGCCGTAGCACGCGGAAATATACCAGAGAGATAGGCGAGGACAAGACCATAATTGGTAACAGGTATGCCTGCGTTGATTGCCAGAGAGAGGCGCGAGTGGATTTGACGTGAGGTTGCAACACAGCCACCACACTGAATGACAAGCTTGTAGTCCGTTATCGGACGAGGGAGAGAGGATAAACCTGAGACAAAAGAAAACGAGATGTTGCGCCCCGTATGTTTGGCAAGGAGGGCTGGAATCTTTACACGCCCGATATCTTCACAAGTAACATTGTGAGTACAGCTTTCAAAGATAAGGACAGCATCGTTGTCGTTAAGGGTGTCGATAGCTTTGACACCTTGCAGGTAGTATTCGAATGGCCCTTTGGAACGTGCGAGGATGACACTGAAACTTGTAAGCGGAACAGATTGAGGGACGACATCGGCTACAAAAGGAAACACCTGACTGTCGGTAACAACAAGCTGAGGGGGTGATGGTAGTATATCGAGAGTAGACTGCAACTCGCTATCGCGACAGACAATGGCTCGTACATGGTTGTCGAGAAGGTCTCTCAGGACCTGCACTTGAGGAAGTATAAGTCGATCCTTAGGTGCAGCGCTATCGATTGGTACGACAAGAATAGCTGTGTCGCCCGATTTTACGACATCGGCAAGCAGACTACCACACTGAGAAATAGATGAAGATGAAAGAAGAATCTCCTTAATACGCTGAAGTAGAAAAGGCTGTAACGAAGTATCAAGGTATGAAAATACGAATGGCCGCTGAGAGTAGGTGTTTTCGAGAGACTGCAAAAAAACCATAGAAGGCTTATATTTGTCGGCTTGAGAATAGACGAGCAGGAAAGGAATCTTGCCACTGCGACAAGACTCGACAAGATTAACTTCAAGGGAGTCGAAAAGATTGGCAGTGAAGACAATTATAGCCATATCGACTTGCGACAGAAGTTGAATGGCTTTTTCGGCACGCAGCGAGCCAAGAGAGCCCTCGTCGTCGACACCGGCTGTGTCAACCAACACCACAGGCCCCACACCGACAAGTTCCATTGACTTGCGTACCGGGTCGGTGGTAGTGCCCGGCGTTGGAGACACAATAGAGACATCCTGTCCGACGCAGAAATTGACAAGAGTACTTTTGCCATAATTGCGACGTCCAAAAACGCCAATATGAAGAGCGTTCATGAAATAGAGCTACTTGCTGACAACGATAGACTCTCCATTATCCATTAGAATAAACGGAGGGTATTTGAAGTTGGGGTTGCCCATACGGTCGCGACGGTTGAATAGTTCCCAGTATGACTCGCGATGACGGACGACATGCTCAAGTTCGTTTTGATGAGTAGGGAAGAAGAGAGGAGGATGCTCGTTGGCTCCTTCGGCACGCAGGACAGGTTCGAGGAGTGCTTGAATCTGTTTCCATGCGGGAGCGAACACCAAGTCGCACTTAGGGAGGAAAGCAAGCTGGGACTGAATAGGTATATTCTCGTTGTCGCCCTGATGCAGCATAGTCCAACCATCGAAAGAGAGAAGATAAAGGTTGTTTGGCACAGAGTCGTTGACGCCCACCTCTTGAGCACCATAAAGGCTGCGCACCTCGATGCCAGCGATAAGACGGGCTGAGATTTGAGAGCTTTCGATAGCGATAGCATGAGGGGAAGAAAATCCCGGTATTTCCTGAGCGGGAAGTACTACAGGCTTGCCTTGTTCGACAACAGCATTGAGCAGCAAAGGTGTATAATGGTCGGAATGAGGATGCGAGACGAAAATAACATCGATAGCACGAGCGATTTGCTTGGCCTCCTCTTTAGTACCATGCCAGCAGATATCGATAGCGAAGGTGCGAGCCGAAGTACGAATAAAATAACCCATGTTATAGATAAGGCATATATCAATCTTGCCTGGAGCAGGTGGTTCGTGAGAGAGCCAGTCGAGTGCTTGCTGACGAGTTGTGGCGAGATAAGTATTGGTGGCCTGATTATATGCCGCCAATTCGTCTTGCGATATAGTCTTGGAGCGATTGTCGACATGCAGAGGATAGTCTAAGAGGCGCAAAGTATAACGGCGCATCATAGCCTCGAAGCCACGGTCGTCGACTTTAGGAGGATAAAGTTGCTTAAGTTTATCAACAACCTGATGAGTCTCGGCTATCCAAGCATACGGCTGAGTCTCTGCCAGATAACGTTGACGAGCGATAAAGTCGCGAAGAATCAACTCGGCCGGTGAGCCTTGCGCCTGCTGCATGAACGACGTGGCGAAATCAAGCATGTTGGCACGAAGTTTTTCGTTTGGAAGCGGTTTCCAATCAAAAGCCATAGCGACAGAAAAAGAAGAAAAGAGCAAAAGGGCAAGCAATAGTTTTTTCATAATAGATAGAGAAAAAATAAAACTATAAAAGCAAAAAAGAACTATTTGTTAATAATCAACTGTTCTGATTTAATTTTAGGGACGTAATGCACGCCATCCTTGCGATAATACCTGAGGCTGTCGTCAGCATTGACAGGGACGATCTCTACATGCTCAGAAGACTTGCCAATAGCGACAACGGCATAGGGAGTGTGTTGCAAATTGAAATGCTGAATCAAAGCTTGAAAATTGACGGAGGCGATAATCAACCCAGACAGTCCCATTTCGACCGCTTTCAAGAGCATGCTTTGCATAGATATGCCCATATCGATATAAAGATTTTTTGACTCTGGGACGGTAGCGCAAACGATAATGAAGGCTTCGGGCTCGGTGCCAGCGAAAGGGAGGTGCAAATCAGGAAGCATGCCCCCCATCTTGATGTTTTGCAAAACGAAGTCGGCGCCATTGTCGCGCGTTGCTAAGAAGAAGCGCAACGCCTGCTGGTTGAGAGCAGAAGGGACACGGCTATTGACCGCCACTATACGGCGCAGCATATCATCGGTAACGACAAAATCCTTGAGATACCCCCTACAGCTACGATTACGCAACAGCAGGTCGTCGAGAGTAGGACCGACACGCTTGGTCTTGGTCTTTTGCGAGTTAAAGACCTCGTCGTAGCGTTTTTCAAGATAATTATCAGCCATGAGAGAGCAATTAAAAATCGACTACCTGATAATAGATATGGGTGTAGTTGTCAGCCTCGTAGAGAAGAGCAACCTTGTTTTTAGCAATAACAAAAAGGTCGGAATAGGCGGCTATAGGATAGATGAATTTGCGGTTGTTCCAAGAACGGCCGTCGTTGCGGCTGACGCTAAGGACAAGGTCGGCACGTTTTTGTGTATTTTGTGGATGAAGATAAAGAAGAGTATTGTTAGCTTTTTTGACAGAGCCATTGACGACAGCGCCTTGGCAGCGAGGGTCGAAGAGAGATGTGGCGACATAATGAGAAGTCCAGCTGTAGCCGCCGTCGATACTGAGAGCATAATGACGCAAACCGTCGCGAGGTCCTATGGTACGCATGCTAAGGTAGAGGGAGCCGTCGGAGCATTCGGCAACAGCGCACTCACTCGCGCCCTGCGGGACATCGCCCGACACACAGTTAGTACCTCTATGCCATGTGCGGCCATGGTCGTCGGAATAGATAATATAAGCATAGCCCTTACCATTTTTATCCTTGTAATAAGCTGGCAGGATAAGACGACCACGATGAGGGGCTCTTGTCTTAACAATGCCATGGCATGGGCCCATGCCATGCCATGTGCCATTGAGGGTGTCTTTGAGCGTTGCAGTCATATCGACCGGATCGGACCATGTCTGACCCTCATCGTCGGAATAGGTAAGGTAAATACGACGGGTGTCGATACTGGCGGAGCTTTCAATAAGGTTTTGTTCATCTGGGCCAAGGTTCCAATTCATAAACAGGAATATACGTCCTGTAGATGGATCCTGTACCGGAGTAGGATTGCCGCAAGTATTGTCGGCATCATCCCAAACAATCTCGATAGGTCCCCATGTCTTACCGTTGTCGGTAGAGCGACGAACGACAAGGTCGATGTCGAAAGCGTCGTCAAGGCCATTCCAACGTCCTTCAGCAAAAGCGAGGAGATTGCCATTAGATGTCTTAAGCAGAGCAGGTATACGAAAAGCGCTATAACTGCCATCGCCATCGCTATACAAAGCGACACGTTCGTTTTGAGCGCCAACAAAAGAGAAAAAACCAACCAACAGGAAAAAGAATAGAGATTTTTTCATATAATCGATGTTAAAAAACAATTTATTAACGAATAACTGCAACACAAAATAAAATAGCAACGAAATCCGACAGAAAAGTATGACAAAGATATTTACATGTATTTCAACAAATAAGGAGACATATTACCAAAAGCAGATAGCTACTGACACAAAAAAGCACGATGCAAATTTACTCATTTTTATACAATAGTTAAAAACATTTTTGCAAAACAGGATTTTTTGCACTAAAGGGAAGCATTACGATGACAAAAAAAAATGCCATCTGCGATGAGATGGCATTGAAAAAAGAAGCTTAAGCGATGTGGTATTAATGCAAGAATGCAAGCAAGATACCAGCAGCGACAGCAGAGCCAACGACACCAGCGACGTTGGGACCCATAGCATGCTGAAGCAGATAGTTAGTTTTGTCGTATTCGAGACCCACGTTGTTCGATACGCGAGCAGCATCGGGTACAGCGCTAACGCCAGAGTTGCCTATAAGCGGGTTAATTTTGTTGCCAGGCTTGAGGAAGAGGTTGAAGAACTTGACAAAAAGCACACCAGCAAATGTAGCAACGATGAAAGAGAAAGCGCCAAGACAGAAAATCAAGACTGAACGACCGGTAAGGAAGGTGGTAGCCTGGGTAGAAGCACCTACGGTGATACCGATAAGCAGAGTGCAGATATTGACGATGGCGTTAGAGGCCACCTCGCTAAGACGCTTGGTAACGCCACACTCCTTGAGAAGGTTGCCGAAGAAGAGCATACCCAACAGAGGGAGACCAGACGGGACAATGAAAGCGCAGAAGAGGAGACCCAATATAGGGAAGATAACCTTTTCGAGCTTGGAGACCTGACGAGGAGGACGCATGCGGATGGTGCGTTCCTTTTGAGTGGTGAGGAGGCGCATGATAGGAGGCTGAATAACCGGAACGAGAGCCATGTACGAGTAAGCCGACACAGCAATAGCGCCCATAAGATCAGGAGCCAACTGACTGGAGAGGAAGATGGCGGTAGGACCATCAGCACCACCGATAATACCTATTGCACCAGCCTCGCTGGGAGCAAAGTCCAGAGCGAGAGCACCCATGTAAGCTGCAAATATGCCGCACTGAGCTGCGGCTCCAATAAGAAACAGTTTAGGATTGCTGAGCAAGGCAGAGAAGTCGGTCATAGCACCAATACCTAAGAAAATAAGCGGAGGGTACCAGCCGTTTTGAACGCCGTGATAAAGGATATTTAAGACAGACCCCGATTCATATATACCGATTTTAAGACCCGGATAGAAAGGGATGTTGCCTACGAGCATACCGAATCCGATAGGCACGAGAAGAAGAGGCTCGAATTCCTTCTTTATACCCAAGAAGATAAAGACCAAGCCTATGAGAATCATTATGATGTGGCCCCAAGTAACATTGGCGAAGCCTGTATACTGCCAGAACTGCACCATCTGTGTAGACATAAAGTCCATAAAGCCACCAGCTGCTAAAAGAGACATTATTATTATAAATTAAAATTAGAAAGAGTCTGACAAGAAAATGTCGAGACCGTCAATCAAAAAATTATTATCCAATGACAACCAAGTCGGCGCCTTCGAGGACGCTGTCGCCCTTACGCACCTTGACTTCCTTGACAACACCGGCCACATCGGCTGAGATGTTGTTTTCCATCTTCATAGCTTCGAGAAGGACAACGGTCTGACCTTCCTTGACTTGGTCGCCGACATTGACGAAAACGTCGAGGATGGTGCCAGGAAGAGGTGAAGTAACCTTAGTGCCACCAGCTGAGGCGTTAGGGCCTGGATTGTTGGAGCGCTGAACATCGCCAGCAGCCGCACTGACGCGAGGGGCTGGACGGCTGTTGATAACAGGGGTCTTATGCTGTTTCATTTCCTTGTCGACAGTAACGTTGTAAGGAGTGCCGTTGACAGAGAGGTGGACTTCCTGACCTTCGATGTCATTGATGTCGACAGTGTATTCTGTACCGTTTATTTTGAGTTTATAGTTTTTCATTGTTTGCGGTTGTTAAAATATTGATTCATATTGTAGAACTTAGCGTTCCAAGGAGTCCAGGCACGTTCAACCTTCTGAATAGTGATAATGCCTTCCTCGTCGTCGTGCAACTCCTCATTGTAGAGGTAGATAGCAGTAGCGATAGCAGCATAGACATCGCCTGCGGTGTCGGCGACACTGTTGCCAGAAGCGACTGGAGTGCCAGCAGCGACGGCAGCTTTGTTGGCGTTACGATTTTCGACTCTAACGATAGCCTTACCAAAAGCCTTGAGGATAAGAGCAATACAAATAAGAGCGAAAAACACTACCAATACCGCCACGCAAGTAAGACCAACACCGTATGGGTCGGACATCTTTATACGTTCAGACTGTTTAGGTACATAGTAATGGAAACGTTGTACAGTGGCATTGCCAATAGATTGCAGTCCAGCAGCTACATTGATGATATTGACGCTATAGCCGTCGGTGTTGAAGCCTACAACCATCAGTTCGCCTTTTGACGTGATATTAAAGCCATCGGCGTGACCGGCAAAGCCTGCCAGCGCCAACAAAGGCAAAGAATCGCACTCGCCTTTACCGTCGTGCTTGACAACGTCGAGTCCAAGAAGAGCGATATACGAACTATCTTGAGACGAGGCAAGGACAAGAACTTGATTGTCAACAATCTTAATACCAACAGGACGTATAATCTTTTTGACATCATGACGGCCGGCGAAAATATCGACAAGATAACGGCCGGCGCGAGACATCGAGTCGCCAGCACGGACAACATAGTCGACAGCATTGTCGATATCGTTGACCATGACAAAGCCATTGCCGATAAAAGCCGCCTTAGAGATATCGAAAGACATAGGCTTATTCATCGACATAGGGCAGCATGATGGCATAGTGCTATCGGCGGCGAAAGATGGGCAGCCTTGAATGCCAGCGGGACATGCTTGCTGAGCTAAAGTGGACAGCGAGCAGAAAACCACAGCAAAGAGACCGACCCATATAGTTTTGAGGATTTTATTCATCGGTAAAAAAATATTATGATAGACGTCAGAGAAAATCTGACGCAAAATCGTAAAAGAGATTATAGAGGAATATTGCTGTGTTTTTTCATTGGCAGAGAATCCTTCTTGGTGGCGAGAGCCTGAAGGGCGCGGATGATACGGAAGCGAGTATTGCGAGGCTCAATGACATCATCGATATAGCCATACTTTGCGGCATTGTAAGGATTGGCGAACTGATCGTTATACTCCTTCTCCTTTTCGGCGATGAACTTGGCGCGCTCGTCTGGGTCGGTGATTTCCTTGAGCTGGCGACCATAGAGGACTTCTGTAGCGCCGCTTGCGCCCATCACAGCAATCTGAGCTGTAGGCCAAGCGTAGTTAATGTCGCTACGCAGCTGCTTGCAGCTCATAACGATATGAGCGCCGCCGTAGGACTTGCGAAGTGTTACCGTGATTTTTGGCACAGTAGCTTCACCATAGGCGAAAAGCATCTTAGCACCATGAGCAATCACGCCGTTGTACTCTTGGCCAGTGCCAGGAAGGAAGCCAGGCACGTCGACGAGGGTTACCAGAGGGATATTGAAAGCGTCGCAGAAGCGTACAAAACGAGCGCCCTTGCGAGAAGCGTTGCAGTCGAGGACGCCAGCCATAGCCTTAGGCTGATTTGCCACTATACCGACACTCATGCCACCAAAGCGAGCGAAGCCGACAACGAGGTTGGGTGCGAATTTTTCGTGGACTTCCATAAAACGGCTGTCATCGACGATAGCGGCGATAACCTCCTTGACATCGTATGCTGCATTTGGATTGTCAGGGATGATAGTATTAAGGCTATCCTCCATACGGTCGACAGGGTCTTCTGTTGGCACGAAAGGAGCTTCTTCGAAATTGTTGGACGGAATGTAGCTTACGAGGTCTCGAATCATCTGTATGGTCTCTTCTTCGTTTTCACCAACGAAATGAGCCACACCGCTCTTAGAGGCATGTACGCCAGCGCCGCCGAGTTTGTCGACAGAGACATCCTCGCCTGTTACAGTCTTCACAACCTTTGGGCCTGTGAGGAACATATAACTGTTCTGCTTGGTCATCATGATAAAGTCGGTGAGGGCAGGACTATATACAGCGCCGCCAGCGCAAGGGCCAAATATAGCGCTAATCTGAGGTACGACACCAGATGCGAGGATATTGCGTTCGAAAATCTCGGCATAGCCTGCCAGAGAGTTGCAGCCTTCCTGAATACGAGCTCCGCCAGAGTCGTTGAGACCAATAACTGGGGCTCCGACCTTCATGGCCTGATCCATCACCTTGCAGATTTTGAGCGACATGGTCTCGGAGAGAGAGCCTGCAAAGACAGTGAAATCCTGAGCAAAGACATAGACCTGACGTCCGTCGATAGTACCATAACCTGTAACAACGCCATCGCCAAGATAAGACTGCTTGGACATGTCGAAATTGGAACAACGATGAGTTACAAACATGTCGAATTCCTCGAAAGAACCTGGGTCGAGAAGAAGAGCGATACGTTCGCGAGCGGTGAGCTTGCCCTGCTCGTGCTGTTTGTCGATGCGTTTTTGGCCGCCGCCCATTTTGGCTTCACCTCTCTTATCGAGAAGTTCTTTTATTTTTTCTTCAAAAGCCATTAGAATAAATATTAAGGTTATTAAAAAGATTGTAGCGCCACTTCCTTAACGAAAGGAGCGAGCAATCAAAAAAAAGCGATAGATAGCATTACTTGCAGCAGAGCTCGGTAAGAACGCCGAGCGTGCTTTTTGGATGCAAGAAACCGATATTCAGACCTTCAGCACCACCGCGAGCCTGCTTATCGATAAGACGAGCACCCTTAGCCTCAGCATCGGCGAGAGCCTGATTGGTATCTTCAACCGCAAAAGCGATGTGGTGCATACCACCCTTGCCGCCATTCTTCTCGATAAAGGCAGCGATAGTGCTTTCGGGGCAAGTAGGCTCAAGAAGCTCAATCTTAACCTCACCACATTTGAGAAAAGCTGTGCGAACCTTTTGGTCTGCCACCTCTTCGATATTGTAGCACTTAAGGCCCATAACATCTTCCCAGTAGCGAATTGCTTCATCAAGATTGGTAACGGCTATGCCGATGTGTTCGATGTGTGAAGGAGTCATAACAAAAAAATATTTAGATTTTATAAATTACCCTATCAAAAAATGAATAAATCACAACATTTATACTATTACCACCACAAATAAAAGCATCCAAACGGCCAAAACAGAATATTAACCGACTAAAAACGTATAGAATAGCAAAAAGCATCACGTTGCAAAGTTACATTTTTTTTTTAACGTACCAAAACTAACACACATATAACATGAGGCATCAAAGGATGCTT
>JAZRVD010000231.1:0-4511 GCA_045598945.1 Bacteroidales bacterium
CCGGCAAAGGCACCATAGTGGACTATCTGATACAACGCAAGGGCTTTGTACACTACTCGGTGCGGTCGTACATAGTGGAAGAGATAAAGCGCCGCGGCCTTGAGCCCAACCGCGACACCATGACACTCGTGGGCAACGACATCAGAGCCAAGCATACGCCATCGTATATCGTAGAGCAGCTGTATGCCAAGGCGCAGGCATCGGGGTGCAACTGCATCATAGAGAGCATACGCACACCCGGCGAGGTGGAGGCATTGCGCGCCAAGAGCAGCTTCTACCTCTTTGCCGTCGACGCCGACAGCCGCACACGTTACAACAGGATAGCCATACGCGGCAGCGAGACCGACAACGTGAGCTACGAGACATTCCTCGCCAACGAACAGCGCGAGATGGAGAGCAACGACCCCAACAAGCAAAACCTGAAATACTGCATAGAGCATGCCGACTACCGTTTCGACAACAACGGCAGCGTAGACGAGCTCAACGCACAGGTAGAAGAGGTGCTGAAAGAGATAATGTACCAGCGTCCCACATGGGACGAGTACTTCATGGAGCTTGCCAACAGCGTGGCAAAGCGCGCCACCTGCGACCGCGGCAGAAGCGGCTGCGTGATAGTGAAAGACCGCCAGATACTGGTAACGGGCTACGTCGGCTCGCCGGCAGGCCTGCCACACTGCGACGAGGTGGGACACCTCTTCCGCCAGAGCGTCGACGAGCAGGGCAAGGTATCGAACCACTGCGTGCGCACCGTGCATGCCGAGCAGAACGCCATCTGCCAAGCCGCCAGACGCGGCATAGCCCTCGACGGCGCCACCTTATACTGCCGCATGACACCCTGCCGCACCTGCGCCATGCTCATCATCAACTGCGGCATACAGCGCGTGGTGTGCGAACGCAAATACCACTCTGGCGCCGAGAGCGAAGAACTCTTCCGCCAAGCGGGCATACAGATAGAGTTTGTACACGACGAACTGCAGCAATACGACAACCAATAAACAACACCCACAAGCTATGGCATCAGCCTCAGGTCCAGAAACAGCCATCAACGAACTCAAACAGCAGAAATACGCGCCCATATACCTCATCACCGGCGACGAAGGCTATTTTATAGACCAGGTGAGCGACTACATGGAGCACAACATCGTAGCCGAAGACTGCAAAGACTTTGACCAAAAGATAGTCTACGGCCGCGACGTAACGGTGCGCGAGGTCATCAACCTGTCGCAACAGTACCCCATGCTGTCGCCCTACAAACTGGTGATGGTAAAAGAGGCACAAGACCTCGACAGCAAAGGCAACGACTACAACCTATTGGCCACATACATAGAGAAAGCGCCGCCGACATCGATACTGGTGCTGTGCTACCGCCACAAGAGCCTCGACAAGCGTACAAAGCTTTACCAAACCATAAGCAAGAAAGGCAAGATATACGAATACAAGAAGCTGTCGGACTATGCCGTAAAGACATGGATAGGCACCTACGTCAAAGCGGCAGGCTACAGCATCACCGAAGAGATGGCCATGCTGATAGCCGACACCGTAGGCAACGACCTGTCGAAGATAGTATGCGAGCTGCAAAAGGTATTCATAGTGCTGCCCAAGGGCGAGGTTATCAATGCCAACGTAGTGGAGAAATACATAGGCATAAGCAAAGACTACAATGTCTTTGAGCTGCAAAACGCCATAGGCGCGCGCGACGTGGTGAGATGCAACCGCATAGTCAACTATGTGTCGCACAACAGCAAAGAAATGCCCATACAGCTCATACTGCCCATGCTCTACCGCTACTTCATCAACCTAATGATATGCCACCAAGACCCCAGTGCCATCAAAGCGTCGCCCTACGCCATAGACGGCTACCGCGTGGCAGCAGGACGCTACCCTCTTGGCAAGCTCGCCACCTGCATAGGCTACCTGCACGAAGCCGACCTGCTGAGCAAAGGAGTGCGCAACACCGGCACCATCACCGAAGGCGAGATACTCAAAGAACTGGTGTTCAAAATCATTCACTAATATTCACACTCCGCCAATGCCATCATGCCGATGATGGCATTGGCATATAGATACATGTACCGGAAAGTCCTCACCATTGTAATACTAAGTCTGCTGAGCTTCAGTGCCATAGCGCAAGGCACAGTGCGTGGCATAGTAATAGACGACGCCACAGGCGAGCCCATACCCTTTGCCAACGTGGTGCTGCGTTCTGCCGACAGCAGCCACGCCCCCTTAGGCTCTGCCACCGACCTCAGCGGCCTCTTCGTGTTCAACCGCCTGACGGCAGGCGACTACACACTGACAATACGCTATATAGGCTATAACGAGCATCAACAAGCCATAACCATAACACGCGGCCAGACCATAAAACTGTCGCTACGACTCACCACAGCGGCGACAGTGCTGCACGACGTGGTGATAACCGACAGCCGCATAGAGCAGCGCAAGATGCAGACACAGGTGTCGGTAGAGAAGATCACAGCCACCCAGATACAGCAGATGCCCTCGATAGGAGGCGTGGCAGACATAGCGCAATACATGCAGGTGCTGCCCGGCGTAAGCTCCACCGGCGACCAAGGCGGACAGCTGCACATACGCGGCGGGTCGATGATACAAAACCTCTGCCTGCTCGACGGCATGGTGGTATACAATCCTTTTCACTCCATAGGCCTCTACTCCATCTTCGAGACCGACGCCATACTTTCCGCCGACATCTACACGGGCGGCTTTGGCGCACAATACGGCGGCAGGCTCTCGTCGGTGATGGACATCACCACACGCGACGGCAACAAGCGCCGCCACAGCGGCAAGATTGGCATCAACACCTTCGGCGCCAACCTCATGCTCGAAGGGCCACTGAAACGCGAGACCACCACCTCGCCAACAAGCATCACCTACCTGCTGTCGGCAAAAAACTCCTACCTCTCCAAGACATCGGAGACACTGTACCCCACCATAAACGGCAGCCTGCCCTTCGACTACCTCGACCTCTACGGCAAGCTAACCGTCAGCACCACCGGCGGCAGCAAGCTGAGCCTCTACGGCTTCCGCTTCGACGACTCAGTGGCCAACTACCACGACGTGGCCAACTACCACTGGAAAAACTATGGCATAGGCTCACACTTTCAGATAATAACCGGCAGCAGCTCGGTATTAGAGGGCGCACTCGCATATAGCGACTACAAGATAAAGCTCAACGACGCCAGCGGTCTCGACAAATACAGCAACATCAACGGTTTCAACATGTCGCTCAACATCACCAACTTCTTTCGCGACAACCGACTGGTATATGGCATCAGCATGGAGGGCTACACCACCGACTACCTCTACTACAACGCTTACAATATAAGCACCGAACAGAAAGAGCATACCAACGACATAGCTTTTTTTGGCACATACACATGGAAAAACGCCCACTGGATAGTAGAGCCCGGACTGCGCTATGTATACTACAACGCCCTTAGCGAAGGCAGCCTTGAGCCACGCCTGTCGGCAAAATACCTCATCAACGACAAGCTGCGCCTCAAAATGGCTGGCGGCTTGTACAGCCAGATATTCCTCGACGCACGCAGCGACAACGACATCGTCAACCTCTTCAACGGTTTTCTCACCAGCGTGCATCTCAGCAAGCCGGCAACCTTCAACGGCGAAGAGGCATCGTCATGCATACAGAAGGCGCAACATATAGTGATGGGTGCCGAATACGACATCACCTCACATTTCACCGCCAACATCGAAGGCTACATTAAAAACTTCAGCCAGCTCTTCAACGCCAACCGCAACAAACTCTTCGACCGCTACGACGCAGCATACCAGGCCGGCGGCGCCTACGCCAAAGCCACCCATCAACTTACCGACTACATAGTGGAGCAAGGCATAGCCTACGGCATCGACCTCAGCCTGTGTTTAGACATTGAACGGCTATACCTATGGGCTACATACTCCATAGCCCATGTAACACGCACCGACGAGGTGCAGACCTACACGCCCCACTACGACCGCCGGCATACCGTCAACCTGCTCGCCACCTACGCCATAGGCGCCCACCGCGAATGGGAGGTCAGTGCACGGTGGAGCTTCGGCAGCGGATTTCCCTACACACAGACGCAAGGCGTATACGAACAGTGGCAGCCGTCAGCCATCAACGACAACTATGCCAATGCCTCAGGCACCTATGGCATATACTATGCCGACATCTATCAAGGGCGCCTGCCAGCATACCACCGCCTCGACATTAGCGCAAAACGCAAGATATCAATAGGCGCGCGCTCCATGCTTGAGCTCTCGGCTGGCATTACCAACGTCTACAACCGCAACAACCTGTTCTACTTCGACCGCCTCACCCTCTCGCGCGTAGACCAACTGCCAATCCTTGCCACCATTGGCGCCACATTCCGTTTCTGATAATAGAGGCAAAATATCATAAGGCAGAGCAGCGATGCACCGCCTTTTTTTTTGTGTCCAACAGATTTTGTGCAGAGGTAGGTATATTTGTAGATATTACTGTCCGCTAAATC
>JAZRVD010000232.1:0-3877 GCA_045598945.1 Bacteroidales bacterium
TGCTGGAGCCCTTGCTTGTACCAGCACCTCTGGTCCTGGTCTTTCCCTTAAGAGCGAGGCTCTTGGTCTTGCAGTGATGACCGAGTTGCCACTTGTGGTTATCGACGTACAGCGTGGTGGCCCGTCAACAGGTCTGCCTACCAAGACTGAGCAGAGCGACCTTAATCAGGCACTCTACGGTCGTAATGGTGAGGCACCTCTTGTAGTGCTTGCTGCTTCTTCAAGCGCCAACTGTTTCTACTGGGCATACAACGCTGCAAAAATAGCCCTTGAACACATGACACCAGTCATTCTTCTTACCGATGGTTATCTTGGCAACGGTTCACAGCTATTCCGTATTCCTAAGGTTGCCGACCTTCCGTCTATTACTCCTCGTTTCGCCAAGGCCAACGACCCGGATTATCGTCCATTCCGTCGTGATGAAGAGACTTTTGCTCGTGAGTGGGCTTTGCCAGGTACCGAAGGCCTGCGTCATCGTATCGGAGGTCTTGAAAAATGTCCCGAAGGACCTCTTAGCACTGATCCCGAAAACCATGCACTCATGGTTCACAACCGTCAGGAAAAAGTCAATCGTGTAGCCAACTATATTCCAGACCAGGAGGTTTCTGGCAATCTTGATGGCGATTTGCTCGTGATAGGATGGGGCGGTACAAGTGGTGCCCTCACTCTCGCTGTGGAAGAAATGAACAACGAAGGCAAGAAAGTGGCATATACTCATTTCAACTACATCTGCCCTTTGCCAAAAAATACTGGCGACATACTGCATCGTTACAAGAAAATTGTGGTCTGCGAGCTCAACAATGGTCAGTTTGCTGGTTACTTGCGCACTCAATATCCAGAATGTCCAATGCACCAGTACAACAAGATAATGGGTCTGCCATTCGAGGTGGGCGAATTGAAAGAAGAGTTCAACAAGATTCTTGCTGAATAGTATAGGATATAGTTTTTTTTGAACGCTTCGTTACATCATCAATCATCAAAAAAAAAATATTTGTAATGGAAAGACATTTTGTTCCCAAAACGGACCGCGAATATACAAAAGCCGATTTTGCCAGCGACCAGATGGTCAAATGGTGTCCAGGCTGTGGCGACCACGCCATTTTGAGCTCTTTGCTCAACACTTTCCCTAAGACAGGGTATAAGAAAGAAAACATTTGCATGGTGAGCGGCATCGGTTGCTCCTCGCGTATTCCGTATTATGTCGACACATACGGCTTCCACAGCATCCATGGCCGTGCATGTCCTATAGCTACAGGTGTAAAACTTGCCAATCCATCGCTTAGCGTATGGGTGAATATGGGTGATGGCGACAGTATGGCTATCGGTGGCAATCATCTTATACATGCCGTTCGTCGTAATCAGGACCTTAACATCACCATCTTTAACAATGAAATCTATGGCCTCACCAAGGGTCAGTATAGTCCTACAACCAAGTTTGGTCAAATCACCAAGACATCGCCATTTGGTACTATCGACTATCCTTTCAATCCTGGCGAGTTGGTTATGGGTGCTCAGGGTACTTTCTTCGCACGTGCTCTCGACTGTGTGCCACAGCTTACCACCGACATCATGACGCGTGCCGCCAAGCACGATGGTACCAGTGTCGTTGAAGTGTTGCAAAACTGTATGATATTCAACGATAAGGCACATGCTTCTATTACTGCTCCCGATGTTCGTGCCGACCGTACTATTATCCTTGAGCATGGCAAGCCAATGATTTTCGGCAAAGAACGCAATCGCGGACTTCGTTTCAATGGTCGCTGTCTTGAGGCTGTTACTATTGGCGAGAATGGCATTACCATCGACGACATCATGATTCATGACGAGACCACCGAAGACACTGGTATACACATGATGCTTGCTCGTATGAAGGGAGACCTTCCTGTGGCTATTGGTGTCATTCGTAACGTTGACAAGACAAGTTACACTCAGCTCTATGAAAATCAGATGGACGAGTGCAAGGAGTCTTGCAAATACAAATGTGTCGACGACCTGCTAAACAGTGGCGATACATGGGAAATTGAATAGTTGTTTCTCAAAAATATGAATGGAAGGATTGAGGTGTGTCCTTAATCCTTCTTTTTTTATATTTTAATCACATTTCTATGCTAAAAGCTTTAAGTTGCCTTATCCTTCTTTTTTTCGTTTCATTTGCTCTTCTTTCTCAGACGAACGTTTCAAGCAAAGATGCTGATGTGGCAATCTTGTTCGACAATGATGTGCATTGTTCTGTAGATGGTTATGCTGTAATGGCAGATTATAAGGATAGCCTTTTGCGTGCTGGCAAAGAGGTTGTAGTGGTGTCGTGTGGCGACTTTGTGTCGGGCTCTTCATTAGGTTCATACTCAAGAGGCGAGTATCCTGTTCGACTGCTCAATGCTGTGGGTTACGACTATGTGGCGTTGGGCAATCATGAGTTTGACTATGGTATGGAGAGACTGTGTCAAATAGATTCCATGATAAACTCCAAGGTGTTGTGTTGCAATTTTCGTCATATCGCTGGCAACAAGCCTGTTTTTGCTCCTTGGGCAATGCATTGTTTCTCGTCGTCTGATGCAAAAGTTGCATTTGTCGGAGTGGCAACGCCATCCACCATGGCATCGTCGTCGCCATCTTATTTCAAGCAGACAGTCGACGGCGATTTTATCTATACTTTTGGCAAGGACAGCCTATTTGTATGGGTGCAACAGTCCGTCGACAGTGCTCGTGCTAATGGTGCAAACTATGTGGTTGTATTGAGCCATCTTGGCGATGTTGATGACTATCCAACCTCTATCGATCTTGTTTCTCATTTGCATGATGTAGACGTTGTGTTGGATGGTCATTCTCATAGTGTTATTCATGGTAAGAAATTCGCCGACATTTATGGCGACAGTGTTCTGCTATGTTCTACCGGAAGCAAGTTTCAACATATAGGCTTGCTCTCGCTTTCTTCTTCTTCGCATGCTGCAACGTCAAAGCTTCTCTCGTCCGATAGAAAAATACAGAGTGGGGTGGCAAGGGTTGTCGGCGACACAATAGAGACTATACGTCAAAGTATATATGCTTTTATGCAACGTTATATTGGATATAGTAAAACAACATTGCGTTGCGACAACGATGAAGGACATCGTCTTGTTCGTATGTACGAGATGCCATTGGGCGACATGTGCGCTGATGCATTTCGTCAGGTGCTAAAAGCCGATATTGGCTGGGTGAATGGTGGTGGTATTCGTTCATCATTAAAAACAGGTGAATTGACGTATGGCGATATTTATTCCGTATTTCCTTTCAACAACAATGCGGCACTGGTAGAGATAACCGGGCAGAATCTTATAGATGCTCTCGAAATGGCATATCGTCTTGCACCATATCCTTTTGGTGCTTTTCCGCAAGTGTCGGGTCTTCGTATAGTTGTCGACACTTCTGTGGTTTCTTCGGTTGAAGTTAGCGATGAGGGAATATCTTCGTTGCCAGATAGTATTCGGCAACGACGTGTATGCAAGGTGGAGGTGTGGGACACCATAGAAAATGAGTATCGCCTTATAGATCCTTATGCTACTTATCGTTTGGCATCAACAACATATACTCTTTGCAACAGTGGCGATGGGATAGTTATTCCATACAGCAGATTGATATTGACAACAGCTTCCTCTGATGCTCAAATTCTCGAAGAATATATCAGTCAGTATCTTCAAGGTGTCATATCATCATCGTATGCTCAATCTCAAAACAGAATAATCTATAAATAAAAAAACAATGTTTTATATATGTAATATGTTGATTAGTAGTTGTTTGTGGGGGGGGGCTTAACACCCTGATACATAGATTAAACTTGTTTTACACAGGCTGACGATAATCATAATTAGATTAGGGATTGTCGTTTAATTCAAAGAAT
>JAZRVD010000233.1:0-3822 GCA_045598945.1 Bacteroidales bacterium
GTTGGGTATGTATATTGCTGTGTTGTGTACATGTAGCACAGTGCGAGCTGTGTCGCTGCATCGCGAGTTGAAGGCTATCAGTGTTATTCGTAACGAGTCGGCATTTGGCATTCTGCATGTTATCGACGGCATCAGCGAGTAGTAGTTGTCGTTGGTAAACCATGCGTATGTCGTAGCGCCATGTCCAGTGTTGGTGAGACGTATGCTGGTGATGTCGGGTGTAAAACAGTCGGCGCTCTGCTCTATGCTTGCTGTAACAGGCTGTATGGATTGTAACGATATGCTTCGGCTGTTTTCGCAAGTCAGTCTCTCTTTGTAGTATGCCATTAGGCTGTATACAGTAGAGAGGGTGGGGGAGAGGGTTATAGCGGTGTCCCATTCATGACCGTTTAGTGTTCCGTTGTCGGGAAATTCTCTCCACATCAAACCTATGTTGCTGTCCATCTCGTGGCGACGCAAGGTGATACATTTTTTCTCACAGTCGGCTATTGAGTCGAATGTTGGATTAAGTTTTGGCTTCACCACTAAGTGCAATGTTACCGTGCTGTCGCAGCCTGCCAGTGTCGAGCCGTTGTAGGTGTATGTGCCTGTCTGTGTATATTCTTGGCTGTAGAACAGTCGTTTGTCGCCTTCGCATAAGGTGTCGTAGATATCTTCGTGGTATGTGTGGTGCATGTTTAACGTCAGCGTCCATGTGCTATCGCAGCCGAAGTCGCTTTTCATATATTCGGTGTGAACTATGCTGTGAGTGTATGTGCGGTGGTCTACGGGCCAGTAGTATTTGTCGCAGCCTTCTACAATAGCCTCTTGATAGGTGGTGCGGTGTATTTCGAGATTGAGGGTGTATGTGCTGTCGCAGCCGTGTATCGATGTGTATTCTTCTTTGATGCGTGTGTTGTTTTCAAAAATCTCGCCAGTTATCTCCCATTTGTAGCTGTCGCATGCCACTACAGTCTCTTCGTTGTCTATGCTTGGATATATGGTTAGGGCAAGTATCAGCATGCTGTCGCAGCCTGCGGCAGCAGGTCGTGTGCAGCGGGTTAGACTGCTGTCGACGCACGACTGTGTGTATTTCTTGTTGTTTGGCAACCATAGGTAGTTGTCGCATTTTTTTATTGTGTCGGTGGAGTGCTCTGCTGATGGTAGGTCTATAATTATGGCTGTAGTGTTGTTGGTGGTGTCGCATTCTGTTGTCTGTCCGCCATTCTGTGCTACGCCTGAGCCGGCATCGTTGAGCGATATGATATAGGCATCGGCACGGTTGCTGCATATCTCGCTGCGTGATAGGGTTATCTGTTTGGTTTTTATGGTGTTGGTGAATACGGTGTCGTGTATGGTATAGGTGTTTAATACTTCGCCGTGGAGAGTGTTTTTGTATAGCGTTATATAATAGGGACTATATAGGGTGTTGCTGCCGTGGTTGCTGTAGTGTATGGTTATTATCACACTGTCGTTTCGCTCTATAGTTGTAGCACTGTCGCAGCTAATGTCTACGGCTGTGTAGAATGGTCTGCCATATTGGTCGGTGGAGGTGGCTTGCTGCAGGAAGTTGTTGTATGGGCGACGTACAGTACCGCTGTCGGGGTCGTAAAAGGTGGTGCTATTGTTGTAATAGTATTTTGGAATGGTGAGGTCGTTGTTGACGTTGGTAACGTTGTACATGTATTGATTCCAAACATTGCGTGCCGGTGCCCATGGCTGGCCGTTGCTTTTGAATATATTTAACTTATTGCTACCTACAGATACTATTTCGGCATGTCCGTCGTTGTCGACGTCGGCAATGACGGGATATTGCATGATGGTTATTTCGGAAAATCTGAACGAGTTGGTAACGTTACCTGTGCCGTCAACCACCCTCATGGTGCTTTGGTCGCATATCAGCATCTCGTTGACTCCGTCGAGGTTGAAGTCGAATGCTGTTACGCCGTTGCTGTAGGAGTCTTCATCGACAGGAAAGCCCCACATAAATTCAAAACGTTCGGTAGAGGCGTTGTATTTGTATGTCCTTACCCGGTTGTTGCCAACACCCGACGCAGCGCATTGTATGGTTATCTCAAGATTGCCATCACCATCCATGTCGGCTATTAGAGGTATGCTCTTGCCCGACATGTTGCAAGGTATGTCTACAGCTTGGCTGACCTTGTTGTTGGCAACGTCCCATATATACATGCTTACCTTGCCGCCTGTTCCAGAGGTGCTCTTGTTGCTGATAAACACGTCAAGGTGTCCGTCGAGGTTGAAGTCGCACACTTGTGCATGGCCGTCTTGCACAACGCCGGATGGTGGCGCTATTCGTTTGACCAGTGTTATGCTGTTGCCTGCTGTGCCGTTTTGATTGTTTATCTCCACGTTGTATATCTCGTTGCCAAGTATCAGCTCTTGCCTGTCATCGCCTAAGATGTTAGCTACAGATGGACTGTTGAGCTTGCGACCGGTGCGATGGCTGTAGTGGCTATAACTGGCTCCGTAGTTGCTGCCACCTGTCGCTGTGGCGAGAAGCACGCCTGTTGCTGCGTCAAATATTTTGTTGCTGACGGCTATCTCTGGGTTGCCGTCGTTGTTGAAGTCTGCAAAGCTGACATTTGCGGCATACTGCTTGTTGGTATTGTATGTGGCATTGGAAGTCCATATAGGTATATTTGGGGTGGCACTGCTGATGTCGAAGGCTCGCAGATAAAGGTCGGCGCAGGCTATTACTATAATTCCTTTGCGGTTGGGAAGCTTTACCAGTCCGTAGCTTCCAGCATCGTAGGCTGAGACATAGCCAGGCATCAAGATGTTGTTTTTTAGTTGCTTGGTAACGCCGTCGAATACCAGTATCCTGTTTACCATATATCCGTTGTTGTCGCACTCGCCGTTGTTGCCAAAGCATACAATGTCGGGTATCCCATCGTCGTCGAGGTCTCCAACCATTGGGGTGTTCAAGTTAGATACTATGGCGCTTGACGACCAGCTGTTCTGTATGCTCCATTCTCGTGTCGGTTGCATCATCATACAGCGGCTGGTATCTATGTTGTCGGGGTAATCTACAAAGACACAGTTTTGTATTATCAGGTCGAGGATGCCGTAGTCGTTGCAGCCGTCGGCATTGGGTATGGTGTCGTAGTAGCGGTTGCTTGAGGTGTAGGTCTTACGGTTGAAAGCCCATGTGTATTGCTGGCATGCCGAGTCTTTGGTGTATGTGGTAGTGGTGTTGCCGAGAGTGAGGCTAAGTGTAAGTATGCTGTCGCAGCCGCTGACGGTGGTGCGATGTACGTTGTGGCAACCTGCTGTGCTGTAGGTCATGTTGTTTTCCGCCCATGTGTAGGCGTTGCACTCGGTGGCAAATGTCGTATCGCGTCGTACATTAACATGTATGTCTTTGCTGTCGGGACACGACAAGCGGAAAAGCCCTATGTCGTCAAGACCGAAGTCGTTGCCTCCCGGCTGGCTGTTTTGATTTATGATGGCTATGTCGGCTTGCGTGGCTATAGCGTTGTCCCACACGCAGTGATATTCTGTCCATTGTCCGCATTGTGCATCAATGGCAAAGGCGGTGTCTAATAAGGTGCCATTTATGCTGAATTGCAGTTTGGCTATTTCTCCACTATGCAGGTTGTCGATGTTGGTGGCATAGCATCGGAAAAGGTATTTGTTGCCTGGTTTTACGTTTACAGTTTGTTTCCATACTGTTGTGCCAGGCGTGCCTTTGCCGTTTACTATCATGTATTTGCCTGTGACGTTTTGTCGTGTGTGGTCGTAGATGGAGTAAAAGTCGGTATTATATCTGTGTGCGTTGTCGCCTATGGTATATTGCCCTTCGTTGTCGTTGGTGATGTTGAA
>JAZRVD010000234.1:0-33116 GCA_045598945.1 Bacteroidales bacterium
GATATAAAAAAAGGATGTCAATAACATCCTTTTTTTTGCTGTAGCGGGGATGAGAATTGAACTCATGACCTCCGGGTTATGAATCCGACGCTCTAACCAGCTGAGCTACCCCGCCATGCATTTTCTTCAAAAGCGGTTGCAAAAGTACGAATATATTTATTAATATACAAAAAATTTTTATTACGCAATGTTATTTTACTGAATTATTGTATGATATATATACCTACCATATATAGCAACAGCAACATAGACTTGGTATTGTAATAACCATTAAGTACAAATTTAGACATTAATAATAATACTGTTAAACTATATATACTTTCTCCACCATGTATTTTGCTTGTTTCAACAATCTTTTCACGATTTAGTGGTTTTATTAGCTGTCCGTATGGCGGCTGTTCGAAAAAACAAGTACTTTTGCACATTGTTATCGAAGTTTAATGACAAAAGTAACAATTTTGGTTGACTCCACACAAAGGAATCAGCCCTTTTCTTTTACCAAAAAGCATTAGCTGACAGTAATAAAAGAAAATACATGATTTTACTTTATGATGTACTATGTATCATATATTTATATTGAACAATTCTGTTGGATCAGCCTTGAATTGTAACATATTTGCTGTTGGTGCTCCATTATCGCCTCCTTTGCGTTGCATCGTCAATCCTCCAATTTTAATATTTCCTCTTTGCGTTATTTCAACATCACCATTACAATAATGATTAAGACATACATTAATGGGTTGTAATATCCAACGGGCATTACATTCTGTTTTATGAGCAACCATAATCCACTCTGGAGGTATTCCACCACGTCCTCTAACAACATCCGCTACTATTAACGTTTTATTATTTGTTAACCATTCTATCAGCATTTTCTTTTCATCAACAGTAAATTCATCTGCAAACATTCTTCTTTTATCTCTCGGAAATTCTATTTTTGGACTTTTTTCTCCTACATAATGCCTTAAAATATCAGCAATATTTTCAGGAATTTTCCACAATTCAATATACGATTGTAACCATCTTTTATCAATTTGATTAAATCCATGCTTATTACTTACTAATTTTATCTGAATATTTTCAGCATACAAAACATTCTCTTCTCGAATATAAACCTGTACTTGCACATCCGTTTTTCTACCACTTATAACATAAGCTTTTATCTCTTTTATCCTATTAAGCTCATATTGCATAATTTGCAACCATTTCTTTGCCTCTTCATCATTTTCCCAATTATTAAACTTTTCAGCTATCTCTTTTTCATTTCTAAATCCATTTTTTGCTATAAGGCTTCCTCCGCCTTGTGGAGCAACATGTCTACAATCCATACTATTTTATTATCTTTGAAATTTGAAATACAATCTGTTGTAATACATTTATAGTAACACTATTTCCAAACAATTTATATGCTAATAAAGCATTGTTTGGCAACTGAAAACTTTCGGGAAAACCTTGTAATCTTGCACATTCTCGAGGACTTAATTTTCTTACGGCGTCTCCAACCAAATACAATCCAGTTCTCGCTCCTGCACCTCCCCCAAAAGCACTTAAAGTTACAGAATGCCCGGCAGGATCATATATGCGTTCGCCTTGCCCTCCTTTGTTAACAATACCTATCTGCACTGGTTTATTTGGAACCTCTGTACGTTGCATACATGCTTTATATATTTTAATATCATCCCTCTTTATAATTTTTGCATCTACAGGATTATCCTCCAATATATCATATAACGAAGACTGACAATTTGACAATGGAAATTGAAATTGATTTGAATTTGTTATATCGTTTCTAAAAGCCACAATATATATTCTTTCTCTATGCTGTGGCACCCCAAAATCACCACTATTTAAGACTTTATAATGCACATTATAATCTAATTGATGTAATGTTTCCAAAATAATCTTAAAAGTTCTCCCATTATCATGTTGCAAAAGATTTTTTACGTTTTCCATAAAAATCACTTTTGGTTTTCGATACGATGCAATACGAGCCATATCAAAAAACAAAGTTCCTCGAGTATCTTCAAATCCTCTTTGCTTGCCACTTATAGAAAAAGCTTGACAAGGAAAACCTCCACACATAATATCATGTTCTGGAATATCTTTTTCATTTACCTTGGTGATATCACCATCTGGCATTATACCATGATTTATAAAATATGTCATAGCTGCAGAATGATCCCATTCAGAAGCGTAAGAACAGCATGCTCCAAAACTATTTAACGCATAATGAAATCCACCAATTCCAGCAAACAAATCAATAAATTTATATCCTGTCAACAATTTATTATTTTCAACTTCTATCACTTTTATTATAATCTTTTAATTACTATCGTTTTTATTGCATTTTCTGCAACTGTACAAGTTCGTAATACCTGCCTTGCAGGATGCAAAGCTGGTCGTGAGTGCCACATTCTACTATCTTGCCATGTTCGAGAACTACTATAAGGTCGGCATTGACAATAGTAGAGAGACGATGAGCTATGACTATACTGGTACGCCCTTTAAGGACTTGGTCGAGGGCAGTCTGCACAAGACGCTCTGATTCAGTGTCAAGGGCGCTGGTGGCCTCGTCGAGAATCAATATCTCAGGCTGACGCAAAACGGCACGGGCTATGCTTATACGCTGACGCTGACCACCAGAGAGACCTTCACCACCATCGCCTATGCGAGTGTTGTAGCCTTCGGGCATCTCTACGATAAAATCGTGAGCATTGGCTATGCGTGCAGCCTCTTCTATCTGCTTGTCGGAGGCTTCGGGATAACCGAAAGCTATATTGTTGCGAATAGTGTCGTTGAAAAGTATGGTATCCTGTGCCACGACACCTATACGGCTGCGGAGGTCTGCCAAAGCATACGTCCTGACGTCACGCCCTTCTACCAATACTGCGCCTCGACTAACATCATAGAAACGCGAAACAAGATCCGCCATAGTACTCTTGCCACCGCCTGAACCGCCTACGATAGCTACACACATGCCGCGCTTGATAACAAGCGAGATATTGTCAAGTACTTTCTGAGGCACACCCGTGGTAACGTCGCGATAGACAAAGTCGACATTGCAAAATTCCACCATTGCATCTGCCACCGCTTCGCCTTCTTGACGATGGTATGGCGACGAGACCATTGGCTTGGATGTAGGCCCCTCGTCCTCGTCAAGAAAAGTCTTGATACGATCGGCACATGCCGAACCCTTTTTTATCTGTGAGATAGCAGTAGTAAAGTTTTTTGCTGGCTCTATGACCAACACAAACATTATAATATAGGATATAAACAGCTCTGGCGATAGCTCGCCCACCTTGTTGAAAATAAGATAACTACCAAAAAGCAGTATACAGATGACAATGATGCTGCTGAGAAACTCGCTCAACGGCGAGGCAAGGTTGACGCGACGATATACCTTGATACTAAGACGTGTGTACTTGTCGCTCTTGTCAACAAAGCGACGATTGGAAAAGTCGATAGCGGTATATGCCTTAATGATCTTGAGCCCCATAATGGTCTCTTCAATCATAGACATAAGATGAGAGTTATGCTTCTGCAATACAGCACTCTGTCGTTTAAGCTTGCGACTGATGCCGGATATGACAAAGACCACCAATGGAAGCATGCAAATGACAAACAGTGTAAGCTGGAGGCTGATATAAGCAAGCATACTTATATACAATAGCATGCTGAGTGCCGCTGTTACAAGAAGTTGCAGCGAGCCGAGAATATTTTCGTCATATTCGATAAGGTCTCCACTAAAACGAGCCATCATGTCGCCTTTGCGGTTGTTGGCATAATATGCCATGGGGAGGTGCAGCACCTTACCAATAAGAGTGTTGCGAATGTCGCGCACCACCTTGCTGCGAATTATGGCTATCTCTACCGACGAAAGATACGTCATCAAGCTTTTGAGTGTATAAGCCGCCAGAATAACGCCAGCAAAAAGTAGTATAGCACGTTGCTGACCGAAAGAGATGAGATAAAGATAAAGCTTGTCAAGCAATATTTGCAAAGGTTGACGAGCCGTAAGATTAGTCAACACCTCCTCATCGGTATTGAAGAGCAGTCGAAGAAAATCAGATACAGATAGGGCTGTGGTCATAGTAAGCAACACCGACAATGCCACCAGCAATACCCATATAGAGAGACGCAAGGAATGTGCTTTTAGAAATCGTTTTGTCACGATAAAAAATATTTATGATAAGACAACAAAAGCCGTATTCCTGAAAGGGATACGGCTTGTGGCGGAAAGAGAGGGATTCGAACCCCCGGACCCTCGCAGGTCAACGGTTTTCAAGACCGCCGCGATCGACCACTCCGCCATCTTTCCGCCTGCAAAGATACAACATTTTTTCTTTTTGCTAAAATTTATTTTCTCATCAAGTCGCGGTTGACAAAATAGAGTACTGATGCAAAGAGCGTTGCAGTAATTATGGCAACCAGTATTTGTGTCTGCCACTGCGTAGAGACCAAAATGTCGGGAGTTACCAAAAGCCACTTTAAGAAGTAGTAAACCATCTTGCCACACACCATGGCAATAAACGTAAAAGCGAGTGTAGACAGATAGCCTCTGCGTAGACCAGCATACTGAAGTACAGCTACGACGGTGCAGAGCTCAACAGCAATGCAGACTGATATAGCATGTGATGGCATGCCAACAAGCAACGAGGATATCGCAGGCATAGCGATAGCTGAAAGATACAGACCATGCTGCGATACACGACAGCGATGGGTGAGGGCAATGGCCGTCAGCATAAGAATGAGCATAGGGTTGCATTTGTATAGAGGCAGTGCCGAAAAATGCGACAAGGCAGGGATAAGGCAAGCCAATATAACACATGCTGCATTGATAAGAGCAGCTTGAAACACAGCATTGCTTTTGAGAGTTTGTATTGTTGTCATGTTATAATTGTTTATTTCAATAAATCAATCTTAGTAGAAACATCGTTGGAATTTTCATCTACATGGCCATCAAGGTTTGACACGACATTGGAATGAATCTCCTCGTAGCGAGAAGGATGACGCATGTAAAAGTCGCGACTACGTTCGTATTTTTCTTTTGAAATGCCGTGTTCAGAAAGCAGCTGATTATATGATGCTACTATTTCATCGGTAAGCGTCTCATAATGATAACCAGTTTCTATGGCATAAAACCCTTCAATAAGATAAGCGTCGGTAAGAAAATCGGTCATTTCTTCGTCGGTCATAATACCAGGCGGTACATATTTGCCGCACGACGCAAAAAGAAGACACGATACGGCAAGAAAAAAAGAGAGAAACTTGGCCATGATTATTAAGAAATAAAAATGAAGCAACCACCCTACATCGGCAACTGCTTCAAGAAAGATACTAACATATTGGAATATGTTTAACAATAAAGTGGGAGTTACTGGGTTCGAACCAGTGACCTCTTGCTTGTAAGGCAAGCGCTCTGAACCGACTGAGCTAAACTCCCTTGCTGTTGATGAAGAGACCTTTTTAGAAAGCAGTGCCCGGGACCGGGCTCGAACCGGTACAGGTGTTACCCCATCGGTTTTTGAGACCGACGCGTCTACCTATTCCGCCACCTGGGCAAAACGATTAAACTAATCGGTGTCTCTTCAAAAACGGTTGCAAAAGTACAAAGTTTTTTTTGTTCTGCAAAATATTATCTGCAAAAAAATATTAATTCACTGACATACAACACTATATTTTTATCACATCAAAATTAATGATATAGATTGGAAAAAAAATTGTACTTTTGCAAGTTCAAAAACAAAGCAAAATATGGCAGACAATAGAACCGACAAGGTATTTATTTTTGCAGGCCGTGCAACACGCGACCTGGCTATGCGAGTAGCCGAAAAGTACGGCATACCTATGGGTAAATCCGAGGTGTTTCAATATGCCGACGGAGAATTTCAACCATCCTTTGAAGAAAGCATTCGCGGTGGTATCGTCTTTATTATTCAATCGACAACACCCCCTACCGACAACATCTTCGAGTTATTGATGATGGTAGACGCAGCACGCCGCGCATCGGCAAGCAAAGTTGTTGCTGTAATACCTTACTACGGCTTTGCTCGTCAAGACCGTAAAGACAAGCCTCATGTACCTATTGCAGCAAAAATGATTGCCAATATGCTGACAGCGGCTGGCGTAGACCGTATTGTAACAATGGATCTCCATGCCGACCAGATACAGGGCTATTTCGACATACCTGTAGACCATCTGGCAGGCAGCTCATTGTTTATGCCATACATACGCGAAAAATTTGACGGCAACGACGTCATGTTCGCCTCTCCCGACTTGGGAGGCAGCCGTCGCGCCGGTATGTATGCCAAAGTTCTTGGCAACAGCTTTGTAATGTGCTACAAGCATCGCAACAAGCCTAACGAGATTGGCGAAATGCGCCTGATAGGCGATGTTAAAGACAAACATGTCATACTCCTTGACGATATTATAGATACCGGTTCTACCATCTGCAAGGCCGCAGGCATAATAATGGACAACGGCGCCAAAAGCGTACGCGCCATGATAACTCACCCCGTGCTTTCGGGCAATGCAATAGAAAAGGTGGAAAATTCTGTATTGGAAGAACTCGTTGTAGCCGACACCATTCCGCTGAAACGTCAAAGCGACAAAATTCATGTTATCTCTACCGACTGGCTGATAGCCGAAGCCCTACGACGTATAGTCAACTATGAGTCGATAGAAAACCTCTACGAGAATACCATTCACCGCAAAGGTATTCCTTTCAAACTGTAAACTCTTTTTTATTAAATCTTTATATTAACCAAATTATTTTCAAAAACCATGAGAATAGTATCTATGAGCGGTTCTCTTCGCGAGAACGTAGGGAAAAAAGATGCTAAGGCTCTGCGTCGCGAAGACAAAGTGCCATGTGTTATCTATGGTAAGGGGAAGAACATCAACTTCTCTACCAACCAGACCGAGTTTCAACGTATTATCTTCAATCCAGCACCTTGCTTTGTGGAGATAAACATCAACGGCGAGAAGTACCTCACCATGATGAAAGACATCCAGTACCACCCAGTAACTGAGAATGTCTATCATGCTGACTTCTATGAGCTGAGCGACGACAAGCCAGTAGTTATGTCGATACCTGTACACACCTGCGGCACCTCCGTTGGAGTGATGAAGGGTGGCAAATTGGCATACAAGCAAAAACGTCTCAATGTAAAAGCTCTTCCTGCCAACATGCCCAGCGAGGTATTGATTGACATCACCAAGCTCGATGTTGCACAGCGCATCAAAGTTCAGGACATCGCTACAGAGAATTATGAAATTCTCAATGTCAAGACCAGCGAGGTTGTTACTGTCAACAGCACTCGCGCAGCCGTAACCAGCGAAGCCGCTGAATAAAAAAATTATGATTTGATTTATACTTGTTCAAGCCTGTCCCCTTCTCGGGACAGGCTTTTTTGAAATAGCAAAAAAATGAAAATAGACTTCAACAAAATATCCGTTGAGAAGATACCCAACTTTAAAGGAGGCGAGAAAGAAATAGAAGCACAAATGTATTTTGATGGCTTGAATAGAATAATGAAAGCGACATTACACCCTGGCGCCTCTATAGGTATGCACTTGCACGAAAATTCATCAGAAATAATATTTATCAGTGAAGGCAAAGGTGTCGTACTCTACGATAACGAAAAAATAGAGATACAATCTGGCGAATGTCATTATTGCCCGTTGGGACATAGCCACAGCCTTATAAACAATTCAAAATCCGACCTTTCGTTTACAGCAATAGTACCCATGCAAAATCATAACGACAACATCAACAATAAATAATAAAAAAAAGTTTGGTCGTTGTTGAAAAAAATCGTACTTTTGCACCGCTTTTCAGTTGTAGAAAACAGATATATATGAGTCTATATCACTGAAAAACAGTCAGGACTAATTAGCTCAGCAGGTAGAGCACATCCCTTTTAAGGATGGGGTCCTGGGTTCGAGCCCCAGATTAGTCACAACGCAATGCCTCTCACTATATTGAGAGGCTTTTTTTATAAGAGCTATACACTATGTAGACTTACTAAAGGAATATTGCTGCGATATTAATTCACACATTTGTCGTAATTAAAATAACAACAAGTACATCGTTAAATCAAAAACTACTGAAATAAAGAAAACGTAAAATTTATATACCGGCAAAAAATTGTAATTTTGCAATGCTCATTTTTCAAAATCATACGATGCGTAATAAGTTACTGATAATACTTTTTTTGCTTGCCACATTTGCGGCTGCAGGACAGCAAGACAACAAATCGTCGTCGGAGCAGCTTGCAGACTATCGTTATAACAACGCTGAATACGAAATAGCTATAGAGCTCTACGAAACACTCTACGAAAAGACAAACAACAAGTACTACTACCAGCAAATACTTAACAGCTACCTTGCCTTAAAAAGCTATAAAGATGCTGAACGCCATGTAGAAAGCAGGATAAAAAAAGACTCGCGCGACCTGACGTTATTAGTAGACCTCGGCAACATATACGAAGTAAAAGGCGACAAGAAAAAAGCTGAAAAGAGTTACGAAAAAGCCATCGACAAAATTACGATGGACATGAAAACCACTGAAGCCTTGGCAAATGCCTTCGACAAGGCAAACCACCAAGAGTATGCTGCAAAAACCTATCTCGCCTTTCGCAAAAAGACAGGCAACCGCTTTGTTTTCATATCCGAAATGGCAGCTGTATATGCCCGACAAGGCGACTACAATGCTATGACACAAGAATATCTTGACCTCTTAGATCGCTCGCCTGGCTCAATTAACTATGTACAAGTGTCGTTAAGCAGAAGCATGCAACAAACTTCCGACGAACAACTTGCAGCAGGTGTACGTCAGGCACTTATAGAACGCATCGACGCACAACCCAACAACAAGGTCTATTTAGAGATGATGATATGGTACTCGCTACAAGTCAAGGACTTTGAATTTGCCATGCAACAAGCCATAGCCGTCGACGCACGCTTCCCCGAATTGGGAACAGAACAGATATACAAAGTGGCAGGCATTTCTTTGTCAAACAAAGAATACGACGTGGCACGCCAATGCTATCAAGCTATTATAGACAAGGGCAAAGAGACACCACACTATATGGACTCGCGCATTGGTGTGCTAAAGGTTCAGTTTGAGCCATTAAGTCGCAATTTCCCACTCGACAAAAAACAACTCGACAATCTTTGTTATCAATATCAACAAACTTTTGTTGACCTCGGCAAAACAGCAAGCACAGCCACGATAATGCGCGACTTTGCTCACATATTGGCATACTATGTAGGCAACGCACAAGCGGCGTCTGACATGTTGTACGACATAATGGATATTCCTAAATTATCCAATAAGACAAAGGACGAGGTGAAGCTGGACCTTGCCGACCTTCTGCTTTATGCTGGCGACGTGTGGGAGGCTTCATTGATGTATATGCAGGTAGAAAAAGCCAATAAAGACGACGTGTTAGGTGCTCGTGCAAAATTCAAAAATGCTACACTGGCTTATTACAATCATGATTTTACATGGGCCAAATCGCAACTTGAAGTATTGCGAGCATCTACTACCAAGCTTATTGCCAACGATGCCATGCAACTGTCGCTACTTATCAGCGACAACCTCGACCCAGAAAACGACGATGATATAGCAATGATGGAATACTATGCCGATGCCGAGTTGTATGTATATCGCAACATGTTTGACACAGCATGGACAAAACTTGAAGAAATAGAACATCGCTCGTTAAACCACCCACTCTTAGACGAAGTGCTGATGCAAAAAGCTCATATACGGATGCGTCAAATGCGCTACCACGAGGCGGACAGCCTATTGCAAAAAATTGCCGAACAGTACCCCGACGACATACTTGCCGATGACGCTTTGATGCTTCGTGCGCAACTTGCCGAAGACAAGATTAATAATGCCGAACTGGCAAAAGAATGCTACGAAAAAATACTGCTCGATTATCCCGTCAGCTTATATGTAGACCAAGCACGCAAACGATACAACGAACTAAAGAAAATCAAATAAAAGTATTACAATGGTACGACCAAAAAAATATCTTGGACAGCACTTCTTGACAGATGAAAGCATTGCCCAACGCATTGCTGAGAGCCTCCTTCCTATAAAAGGACAGGAGCGACATGCCGTACTGGAGATAGGTCCTGGCATGGGAGTGCTGACAAAATATCTTGTCGACAATCCCAATTATGATTTTCATGCCATAGAGATAGACAGCGAGTCAGTAGAATATCTACATCAATATTATCCTACCTTGAACGTTATAGAAGGCGATTTTTTACAGCTCGACATCACCACACTTTTCAATACACCATTTTCTGTTATTGGCAACTTCCCTTACAATATCTCATCACAAATACTGTTCAAAGTCTTTGACAACCGCAGCAAAGTGCCGCAACTGGTAGGCATGTTCCAAAAAGAGGTCGCCGAACGCGTTGCCGCCAAGCCCGGCAGCAAGACCTACGGCATACTTAGTGTGCTACTGACGGCGTTCTACAATATTGAATACCTTTTTACAGTACACGAGAATGTGTTCAATCCTCCTCCAAAAGTAAAGTCTGCCGTTATCCGCATGCAACGAAATGATTTAACAACATTAAGATGCGACGAAGCGCTATTTGTAAAAGTGGTAAAAGCCGGATTTAACCTACGTCGCAAAACTTTGCGCAATGCTTTGCGCCAGCTTACACCTTCTATAGACTCCATCGACCCTAAATACTTGTCGCTCCGTGCTGAGCAACTCTCTGTTGATGATTTTATAGAGCTAACTCTACAACTGCAGCCCATCATTGAAAAAATAAAATAACGATAAATATATGTCAATATTTGAATATATAGTTCTCGCTCTTGCCATTTCACTTGTAATGATGGTAAGCTTGCGACCATGTGCAATGCAGTCGCCAATAAAATTGAGCAAAGGCATTATAGTGGCGTTGGTTATAGCACTTATACAGACCTGCATGCTGACAATAGGCATGATAGTAGGCGATATACTATCTTTTGACGGCAAAGACCCAGCATACGACGAACAACTCAATGAGTTAATATATATAGGGCTGGTTGCTATTGTATGTATCAAACTGCTGTCTATGGTGTGGAACAAGAAAAAAGAAATACCCGCCTACAACATTTCAAGATGGTCGACAGTGTTTGCACTCTCTATAGCACGAGGTATTGATGTGTTTCTGTTAGGAATGGCCAACGGTTTTATTGTAAACATAGAAAACGAATTTCTCAAGGCCACAATACCATTATTTGTGGCGCTCGCCCTAATATGCTATTGGGCCATAATGCTCGGCAGGCAAAAGACAGCCATACAAGAACGGCGATGGACAATATTTGCCATCGTCATGCTACTGGCTGTAGCCATATTTCGCATAGTAGATTTATAACAACGTTATGACAGACTTACAACAACGTCTGCTTGAAATAAGTGATGAAAAATATGCTATCTTTCAAGCAAAACTTACACCTACCGTATCGCAAGAAAGATTTATAGGCGTTAGAGTACCTGTCCTTCGCAAATTTGCCAAAGGATATTGCAAAGAAGCCGAATGTAAAACTTTCATGCACACCTTGCCACATCAATATTACGATGAAGACATGCTTCACTCGCTCCTTATATCACAGACGAAAGACTATGACACCTGTATAAGTCAATTGGAGCTCTTTCTGCCATATATCGACAACTGGGCTGTATGTGATATACTCTCGCCCAAAATATTTGCGAAATACAAGTCTATGCTCTTACCAAAGATATGCAAATGGAGTAGTTCAAACCATACATATACTTGCCGCTTTGGCATTGAAATGCTCATGACTTTTTATCTCGACAAGGATTTTTTACCCGAGTATCATAAAATACCTATAGCAGTACGCAGCGACGATTACTATATAAAGATGATGGTAGCATGGTATTTTGCCACAGCACTTGCCAAACAGTGGAACGACACAATTTCCATCATAGAGCAACAACGTCTCGCCACGTGGACGCATAACAAGACCATACAAAAAGCTATCGAAAGCTATCGCATCACACCTTCACAAAAAGAATACCTGCGATCACTCAAAATATAATTTGCAACAACCTTGCAATGCTATTGCAACGGCATATAAATCCTGTTTAATCAGCCTCTTCCTGTTTTAGAACGACCTTGTCGCCCTTCTTTACCAACAAATAGTCCTGGTGAACGCCCATACCATCGTCTGTACGATATACTTCGCAATAGTTTACTATATATTGGTAGTCGTCTTTTGTAAAACGATAGTCATCGCATGGCTGAAGTTCATCACCTGCAACACTATATGTATGTCGCTTGCCGTTAGTAAGCACCAAATCGGGCTTATCAGCCATTGTCTTGGGTCTCTTCCACGAGGCATAACGCAACTCATGACTGTCGAGCGAGTCAACACGAACAATATAGTCCTTAGTTGTAAAATAACTTATCAGTCGGTTATATTCGCTTAGACTCTTGTGCAGATCCTTATGCGGTTGCTCTCCAAGTTTAACAAAACGGCTGCCGTTGAAATGCCACACCACATAGCGGTCTTTTAGAATTATCCAATCAGAAACAGGCTCATAAAGATTTTTGGTTTTGTTGTCATATTCATGTATCCATGCAAAACCAGCACCGCCTGTAGCAAAATACCAACTTGGTATACTGTAATCAACCTCAAATTCATAATCATCATCTATCTTCTTTCCCCCATCTATAACCCTCACCTCTTCTATAGTATCGCCTACTATTTTGAACGCTTCAAGCCAATGAGCTCCATGCGAACTGCTTGCCTTTTCAAAACAGGTAACAAGATAGTACTTTGTGCCATCGTTCTTACGCAGGCTATGCACAGCATCTACTCTTGGGAAATATTCAACAATAAATTCATGCTTCTCGCCTTTACTGTCAGTGATATTCCATTTCGCCCAATAACTGGGCGACGTGCCGCCAAACTCATACATTCCCGACTCGATAGTTACAAGGCCGTCTTCCGATGTATATACATCCCCGTTTACGTATATATCATTTATTTCATACTCTTCTTCCTCAAGTATGTCTATACTGTCTGACGTGGTTTCCGTTGATGTATTTTCAGCATTCTTATTGCCATTGCATGCAATAAGAATACAGATAAATATTGACAAGATAATTTTTTTCATAGCATTATTCGTTTATAATTTTTTCTACAACACAATGTAGCGTGCGAGCGCCTGGTGTAAGGATAATAGGGTGCGACCCATCAGGCATATATACTGTAGCATAGCAGCCATCAGGAACGTTGGCTTCAAGAGTAAATAAGCCAAGTGGGTCGCGATGCCACTTGACAGCGGCTTCGCCATAAGGCGTTGCAGTGCTATATGCGGCATCGGTAATGTTGCCGGCAAGCACGGGCTTGATAACGATATGTCTATAGGCTGGATTATCCTCGTCAATCTGCATGCCGCATAGACGAGTATACAGCCATGTCATAGCGCCGCCAAACATAGGGTGGTTGTGAGAGTCTTCGCCATTCCATTGCTCCCACAGTGTAGTAGCACCGCGAGAGAGCCAGTAGCCGAAACCGGGAAAAGTGGTTTGTGTCATCACCGCCAGCGCTTCATCCGCCATATTAAGGTCGCACAACAGCTCGAAAAGCAATGCAGTAGCGTACATGCCGGTATTTAGGTGCATGTCGTTAGCTTCTATCTCAGACCGCAGCCGCAGTATTGTGTTAGCCATCATAACGCTATCCGGCATATACAGCTGAGGATAAGCACCATGTAACCGTTTTGCTTCAAGCATCATGGCGAGGGCGAAAACATTGGAGCCGTCGCCTACGCCGCCACCAGTACCTGTGCCATAGCCTTCACCACTCTTGGTGCCACCACCATCGGCAAAGCCTCCTACCTTAGAGTTATAGAATACTGCACAGAAAGCACGTGCTGCACTATCAGCCGTAAGCATATACCTGTCACACTCTGTTTTGTCGCCTAAAACATTGGCGGCTTTGGCAGTGTTGAGAGCGCACTGCCAGTAGTACCATGTATGTACCAGACGCTCAGAAGGCAGAGCATACGGCGGGCACCACTCGCCAAGATTCATCCAATAGTTTGGCTTGCCCGATGAGGGGTCAGAGACTATCTGCTGCCACACTGTGCCATCTTGCTTTTTCCACCGTTGCAAATAATGTACATAAAGCTTCATGGCAGGATAAAGTGTCTTGAGCATTGCCGTGTCGGCATAATGCAGATAGTACTGCCACGGCATGACGCATATAGCCGAACCCCACGGCACGCCACCGCCACATCCTATATGCCATGGCGCACCATTAGGAACATAACCCGTTATGGTGTCCTGACAATCCGACATATCTTGCATCCACTTGCCATAAAAACGTTGCATGTCAAAAGTGTGCATGGCCGCTCGACACGCCACCTGCCCGTCGCCTGTATATGGTCCTTTTTCACGGTGAGGACAGTCGGAGACAGTGCCAAGGTGCATATTGTCGGCAAGTGTGCGGCACCATATCTCATGCAATTTGCACAACATGGTGTCAGAGCAAGAAAAACTGGCAGACACTGCCACGTCGGAATGCACCACATGCGCTTCCACATCGTCTATCGAGAGCGAAACATTAGGACGAAGTCCATGGATAACAGCCTTTTGAAACACCCACCAGCAAAAACGTGGCGTAGGTATGACATTGACGCCGTCGTTGCCGGCAATATATTTGCACACTCCATTGCCAGGACACTCTATAGGAAATAAAATGTCAAGAGTGTCGCCTTTTTTCATCCTCAAAGGTGCAAAATACAACCATCCAGATATATACTCGCCAAAGTCTACTTCATAGTCGCCATTGCCAAGACGCACTATACTTTTAGGTTTAATAGTGCGTATCACCTTGTCGGACGGACCTTGCTGCGGTACAAGCTTTCCTGAAGGGGCATGACGCAACACAGCATGACGCCACTTGTCGACAGGCAAAGAAGCGTCGTAGACTTCGCCAGCATAAAGGTCGTTCTCTATTATATGCGACTTTCTTACAAACCAGTCAGGCGAACTGACTATAGTATCGCTCGTACCATCGGCATATAGCATTGTCAGCTGACATAGAAAACGTGGCGACCCATACGCTTGAACCCACCGTTTATTTGACGAGGCATAGAATCCATTGCCTACCAATGCCGACAGCTGATGTCTGCCAGATTGCAACATGGAAGTAACATCGTATTCGAGATACGGCACCCTAAACGCACGCCATGCCTTATCGCTTACCGCTATAAAATTATTCTCCAAGCCTTCGCGATGCCCATACGATGTCTCATTAGGCGAAAGCACTGCATCGCCGACCTTTTTGTCATCGATATACGCTTCAAAAAAACCCAAGCCAGTAACTATCATCTTCGCCGACAACAGCTGCCCGCCAACGGTAAACTCTGTATAAAACTCTGGAGCCACACGATTATCTCCCTTTGGACACTCCTCTCCATGCCATGGCGCACCTATCCATTGCGCCACAATATTAGGGTCAGACTGGGCGGTGGCAACTCCACATACACAGAGAATAACAAACGTAAGAATAATTTTTTGAAATGCCATAATTTTATCATTCACATTGCAAATATACAAAGTTTTGCTTAATAAAATAAAAACGCTCTCTATAATCCAAAAGAGATAAAAAAATAAAGAAAGCTTTTACACGTTATTATCATTTAAGCTCCAACAAACCACAAGTAACCACAACATGATGAAAATACGATACACTCTAACTATTATACTCCTGCTTTTTATATCTAACACTATTATTGGACAAAATATAATATGTGGCGCCAGCCGCATTGACAAGTACCTGCCTTTGATAAAAGGCAAGAAAGTAGGCATTGTAGGCAACCACACCTCCATAGTACAACGTGGCGATGCAACATTTATTCACCTTGTAGACACCTTGCAAAGCATCAGCCAACGACAAAAGAAATTTACCATAGCCAACCTTTTCTCACCAGAGCATGGGTTTCGAGGCACTGCCGATGCAGGCGCAAAAGTGAGCAATTCTGTAGACAGCGCTACAGGCATAGGCATTGTATCGCTATATGGCAAAAATAAAAAGCCTACTGTCGAACAACTTAGCAATATCGACATCATGCTCTTCGACCTGCAAGACGTAGGCTGTCGTTTTTATACCTATATCTCTACGTTGCAATATGTGATGGAGGCGTGTGCCGAAAAAGGCATACCGTTAGTCGTGCTCGACCGACCCAATCCAAACGGCCATTATGTCGATGGCCCTGTTATGGAACAGGAACACTGCTCTTTTATAGGCATGCGTGCCGGCACACCCATAGTATATGGCATGACAATAGGCGAATACGCCAAGATGATAGACAGCGAACTGACACAACGCACAAAAGGCTATCGACTGCATGTGGTGCCACTCAAAGGCTACACTCATCAAAGCAAGTATACGCCGCCAGTACCGCCATCGCCAAACCTGCGCACCGCACAAGCCATTGCCCTATATCCTTCGCTGTGTCTGTTGGAAGGCACCAGCATCAGCGTAGGTCGGGGCACACCCTACCCCTTTGAAGTAATAGGCAACGACTATAAAATGGACCTAAGAAATGACAAGGTGTCCAATCGTTTTGAACTAAAATATCTGCGCGAGATGCTTAACCATTCCGACAGCAGTACATTCTTTCTAAAACGTGGCAGTTTTGAACGTCTTGCGGGCAATAGCCGCTTGCGACAGCAGCTGTTAAACGGCATCAGCGACGAAGAGCTGCGTGCCGAATGGGCGCCAGGCATAGAAAAATTCAAGGCATATCGCAAACAATTTCTACTCTACGACTAATCCAACGATGCGATACTACACCTATAGTGAATACATGCGCCACACACTTGGTGATAGAGTGCAAAAACTTTGTATCGATGGAGGCTTCACCTGTCCCAACCGCGATGGCACTGTAGGCACTGGCGGATGTACCTTTTGCAACAACAACGCTTTCTGCCCATCATATATCACCGACACACGCGGAGAGACCTGCCAGCAGCATCGCACCGCATACACCTCGCGCCACATTCTGCAACAAATAAACGAAGGCATAGCCTTCCACCAGCGACGCTACCGCAATACAAGACGCTATCTTGCTTACTTCCAGGCTTATTCTGGTACACACGCACCTCTGCACATACTGCAACAGCGCTACGAAGAGGCATTGTCTCACCCCAATATAGAAGGCCTGGTGATAGGTACTCGCCCCGACTGCATAGACAACAAAAAACTCGACTATCTCGCCCACCTTGCCACTCGCTGCCATATAACTATTGAATACGGCATTGAAAGTTGCTATAACCGCACATTGGCTCTTGTAAATAGAGGGCACACTATGGAACAAACCATACATGCCATTGAAGCTACTGCCCAACATGGCCTGCACTGTGGCGGACACCTTATACTGGGCTTGCCAGGCGAAAGTAGAGAAGACATAATAGCCGAGACAGCAATACTCAACACCATACCTCTCAACAGTATAAAGCTACATCAACTTCAAATACTGCATGGCACGCCATTGCAACAGCAAATAGAACGAGGCGAGGTAATCGTGCCAGTCTTCTCGCTCAACGATTATATAGCATTGGCATGCGATTTCTTAGAACGCCTGCGACCTGATATAGCTATAGAACGCCTTGCTGGCGAAGTGCCGCCTCGCTATCAGGCACAACCCGAAAGAGCCTTTCGCCGCTCCGACAACAGATTGCTACGCAACGAAGAGATGCCACGACTTGTACAACAAGAGCTGACACGTCGCAACAGCTGGCAAGGCATGCTTTTAGGCGCTCCTAAACCTGATATCAACATAAAATAATATTCCATCATGAAACTCGCACTTATAGGCTACGGCAAAATGGGCAAAGCCATCGAAAACCTTGCACCACAACGTGGACACATCATAGCTACAACCGTCGACAACGACCAGCAATGGGAAGAACATATAGAAACAGTTAAAAATTGCGACATGGCTATCGACTTCTCATTGCCCACTACGGCAGTAACCAACATACGCCGCTGTTTCGACATCAATATACCCGTTGTTGTAGGCACTACTGGCTGGTACGATATGCTGCCAGCTATCGTAGAACAGTGCAACAATGAAAATAAATCACTCTTTGTAGCTTCAAATTTCAGCATAGGCATGAACATTATGTTCCAGCTCAACCGCCGCCTTGCCGAGATGATAAACCGCTATCCGGAATATAACATTGAGATTAGCGAAACTCATCATATCCACAAGCTCGACGCACCCAGTGGCACCGCCATCACCCTGGCACGCAATGCTATTGAACGTATAGAACGCAAAGAAAGTTGGATGCTGACAACAAACACCGACAAACCAACAGCCAGCCAGATAGGCATCTCTGCTCAACGTATTGGCGAAGTTCCTGGCATACATACTGTAACATGCGATTCCGCCATTGACACCATCACCATTGCACACTCCGCAAAAAACCGACAAGGACTGGCTCTCGGCGCACTGCTTGCCGCTGAATACCTGCAAGGTCATAAAGGATATCATACTATGGACGACCTCCTGCAATAATATGTCAAAAAAAAGAACCTTTTTTTCTCGTCCATTAGTACGCTATATCTTGCTTGGCATACTGCTATTAGGCATTATTATTCTTGCCACCTTAGTAGGAGCTACGCCGGTACCTATCAACAACCTGTTACAAAGCCCTATAGTATGGCAACTACGCATACCGCGCATTCTTGCCGCCATTCTAACAGGCGCCGCCTTATCGGTGTGTGGCGCTACATATCAGTCCATATTTCGCAACCCACTTACCGACCCATACCTGTTAGGCATCTCCTCTGGTGCCTCGTTAGGCGCCGCCATAGCAATAGTATGCGGTCTGCAAAGCACACGTTATGGCATCTGCCTCTGCGCCCTCATCTCTGCTCTGCTTACCGTATGGCTCATCTACCGTATAGCCACGCAGCATGGCAGACTACACATTACCACACTATTGCTTACAGGTGTATGCCTTACGCTGCTCGTCAGCGCAGCCGTAAGCTTGCTTATGGTACTGCACAACGACAAGATGGACTCTATCATTTTCTGGACCATGGGCAGTTTCGCTACCGTTTCATATACCGACATACTTATATTGCTGCCCATCACCATTGCAGGCATAGCCATAGTACGCTATAACGCCAAAAATCTCAACTTGCTCCTGTCTGGCAACGACCAAGCCAAGAGTATGGGAGTGGAAGTGGAAAAAGTACAGAAAACGCTACTCGGCGTAACAACCCTTATGGTGGCTTTTGCTGTTGCATGCTGCGGTGTTATAGGATTTATAGGCTTGATAGTGCCACATGCTGTACGCTTATTGACAGGTGCCGACAACAGACAGGTCATCCCCACCACCATGCTTGCAGGAGCACTCTTCATGCTGTTGTGCGACACAGCAGCTCGCACCCTCTTCTTACCATCAGAACTGCCCGTAGGCAGTATCACAGCTCTCATCGGCGCACCACTGTTTATAATTTTACTCCTAAAAAACAACACATCATGCTAAACATCAAAGACCTCTCATTCAGTTATGGCAAACGTTGCATACTGCATCATATCAACACTGCCATAGCCGATGGCGAGATGTGCGCCATAATGGGAGCCAACGGCAGCGGCAAAACAACTCTACTGCGCCTCATAGCTTCGCTACTCACTCCTATTAGCGGCACAATACTTTACAACGACACCCATATCTGTCAAATGCCAGCACGACAACGTGCCAAACTCATAGCACTCGTCAGCCAGCATAGCAACACATCTTTCAACTTTTCCGCTGAAGACATCGTGCTAATGGCTCGCACACCCTATCAGCACCCACTGCAAGCCGACAGCGACAACGACAGAGCTATAGCACTCGAAGCCATGCGTCTTACGCATACAGAACATTTACGAAAAGCCTACCCAAACGAACTGTCAGGCGGTGAACTTCAGCGTGTAATGATTGCTCGCGCCCTTGCACAGCAAACACCTATCATCTTGCTCGACGAGCCACTTGCCAACCTCGACATAGAACATCAGCTCAACATCATGCAACTCCTGTCCGATATCAACCAACAACAGCACAAGACAATCCTAATAATAGTCCACAACCTCAACATAGCCCTGCAGTACTGCCCACACTTAATGCTATTACACGACAAGCAAATACTTTACCACGGCCCAACATGCCAAGGCCTGACACAAGACAATATACGAAAAGTATTTAATGTAGACAGCGAAAGAAAAGACAATTATATAACCATACAATCTATCAGCACATAACAAAAAGAAACTGATTACATCTCAACCTTACCGATTTTTTCAAAATTATTACTGTCCGATAAACTTTTTGATAAAAGAGAAAAAAAAGGGCTGATTTATACAAAAATATACTCACGAAAATGTCAGACTCATTATCTGATAACACAAAAGGATAATGAGTGTGTGGAGGAAGGAATAGGTATAGCATAATTCTTTACTATCAATGGATTAAACTATACGGTTTGTTATTTAGCGGACAGTAATATAATAGTTTGTAATTTACGCCCCAACGGGGCAATAAGCCTTCAGCCCAGGGCGGCACCCTGGGTATTATCGTCTGTCAATCTTCGCCCTGTAAGGGCAAAAGCACTATCCAAACTTATTTTACAAAGCAGTATGCAAAGGCGTTGGAGTTTTTCTGGATTAGCAACAATAGTACGTATTTTATTGATGTACTATATCAACATGGAAGTTTTCCTCAACCTGATGCTGACATGCAAAAGATATTCACTAAAATGGCAGACTCACCTGATAACACAAAAGAATAATAAGGGGGGGGGCTTGCCTAAAACACAAGTATAGCTTAATCTCTTATTATCAATGGATTAAACTATACGGTTTGTGATTTAGCGGACAGTAATAGTATTAAAACAACCAGAGTTCAAGTCGCTAATGTTGCTTTGCTAACAGTATTTGTTGGTTTACTGTCAGATGCTAAAATATGACCGTTTTCAATAAACCGAGGGCATAGTAAAAAACGACCGCTTTCAATAAGTTGAGAACAGAGGGGAATAGAAGCTTTTACTAAGTCGTGGCGAGAAAACGGAGCTATAGGATAGAACGTTTAGGTGAAATTTGCTTTGTGAGTTGAGCTTAGGTTATGAAATAGGATGCGACTTTATGCTATATAAAATATATCTGCTCGACTCATATTTATATCTCCATGCTACAATGTTGTAGTCTAACGAGTATTCGGTTGATAGTTGTTTGAGTGTCTTGAAAATATGTTGGTTTGATATATTTTTTGAACCTCTTGACATCATTTTCTTCCATGTGGCTTTAGGAATTAGCATGTCTTCGGCGAATTCATTTGCTTCTTGCTCCTCTTTATTGTCTTTTGAATAGTAGTTTTCGGATGAGACAAATACAGAACACTGGTTATCATTTTCGAATGACATGTGTTTTTGTATATGTCCTAATTCATGAAGTATATTAAAGATTAGTCGGCTTATGTCGTTGTGTCTGTGTGTTGTAATGATTGATGGATATCCTGATATTTGAAGAGATGCAGCGTCTATAAATGTCTTTTCCAGTTCTGGTATAACACTATATGCAATACCATATTTATTCAAGACTAATTGAATATCATTTTCTGTTATACCGCCTAAATGAGTTGATTTTGAAATTTCTTCTGCTGCTTTTTGGGCATTCCCATCTATATACTGCTTCTCAGGTTTAATACTTCTTGACTTGATATAGGCAAGTGTGAGCCATGTTGTTTCATTTCTCTCATCTGTTTCGTGTTTCTCGTTTTTTCTGAAACAATGTTGGCGGAGGAATGGTTGTGAACTTAAACTTAAAACATGAAATCCCATTAACTCTTCTAATTTATCTAATTTATCTTGAACAAATAAAGACGGGTTAATGCACAGCCGTTTATACAACTCTGGTAGATTGATAATGTTTGTAAGTTTTTTTTCTATGTTAAATGCTTCTCGTTCCCTCTCATTCCTTAACGTAATGTTCTTGGTGTCAATTTCATATTGAGCTTGCATGTTTAGCCAAAACTCTGTAGGAATGTCTAATGCAACTTCTAATTTAGCGGCAATTGCAGGAGTGATGTTCTCTCCTTTTAGGAAGCGACTTAGGTTAGATGTCTGCATGTTCATTCTTGCGGCAAGTTCTTTTTGCGACATGCCTCTTGCTTTAAGCTCATCCTTAACAATTTCAGTAGGATGTGCTACTGCAAATGGAGTGTTATTAAGTTCTTTATTTGTCGCCATAGTGCTCGTTTATTTCTATCAGATTTATTCTGATTCCGTTTTCAAATTCTTCGAAGATTAATCTGTATTTTGAGTTGTAACCAATTCGGACGCTGTATTTGTCAGCAAGTTCATATTTTAATGGTTCATAGTGAAGTTGACCGTATTTTCTTAGCTCTTTTGCGTTAGATACTGAACGTAAAATAAGAATGACTTTTGATAGGTCTCTTTTGAAAGATGCGTTGCTGGATAGTTTCTTATATCTTTTGTCGTCGCTTTTCCCGGTTCTGATTAAACTCTCAATAGCCTCATCCTCGTATTCTATATTTAACATGCGGTGAAATTTTGTTTTTCGATGCAAAGATACGAAAAATTATCAAATATGATAATATATAGTCGGAATTCTTGGAAATTGCCATTTTGGCGGTTTTGTATTTTTGTTGGTTTTGGCCTTTTTATGAATAAAGTTAAGGTCTGTTCCGTTTCTATAAATTCAAACCATGAGGGAGAATTGAATGGCTTCAATGGCACTCTTTTTGAAGGCTATATTTTGAATAATAGACGAAGGCTTGCGGCTTTAGCACTCATCTTGGTATGTGAGGTGGATTATGACCTACTGGGTGTGCTTTTCAAAAAATAACCAGAATTCAAGTCGCTAATGTTGCTTTGCTAACAGTATTTGTTGGTTTACTGTCAGATGCTAAAAAACGACCGTTTTCAATAAGTTGAGAACAGAGGGGAATAGAAGCTTTTACTAAGTCGTGGCGAGAAAACGGCGCTATAGGATAGAACGTTTTAGGTGAAAGTTTCGTTTATTATTTGTTCTTTGTATTATATTTTATCCTTGTGTATTGGGTGAAACCAATAAAAGCCCTCTCGTTTTGTCGAGAGGGCTTTGGTAAAACAAAAGCTTATGAAAAAAATTATTTTTTCTTAAGATATTCCTGTACGTTGTCAGCGAGGATGACTTCCTCTTTGAACATGTAAGCGTTCGTCTTGGGAGAACGAACCATACGGATTACCTTAGCGTAACTTTTACCTGTGCTGGTTTTAAGGGTTGCAACAACTTTTTTTGCCATAGTTCGATTCCTCCTTTATTACTTGATTTCTTTGTGAACGGTTACCTTTTTCAGGTATGGGTTGTACTTCTTCAACTCCAAACGCTCAGGAGTATTCTTTTTGTTTTTTGTGGTGACGTAACGTGACATACCAGCAACACCACTGTTCTTTTGCTCGGTGCATTCCAAAATTACCTGCACTCTTGCGTCTTTGTTTTTCTTTGCCATTTTCTTTTAACGTTTTGAATTTCAAATAAAACGTGCTCGATATTCCGACTAAAACTTGCGTAATGTGGTTCTCGTTAGCGGGTGCAAAATTACTACTTTTTTTTGATATGGCATATTTTATTTTCATTTTTTTATTCTATGCCTTCATGTCAGTGTGCTTCTATTTTTACATGACAAAATGTCATGCCTTTCCGTTTGGCACGGCGTTTGCTTTAATAAAGGTGTAGCCGCTTGGCAACAAAATCAATGTTTAACAATAAAATTTCTAAAAGTTATGATGTACTCTAATCAAAATTTCGGTTCCATCCTTAACCCTTTTAAGGAGATCTTCGACATCCTCAACTCCGATAATGTTCAGTCGGCTTCGTATGGCGTCAAACCCAAGGTCAACATCAGCGAGTCGGACGCAGACTACGAGATAGCTCTCTGCGTGCCAGGCAAGAAAAAGGAGGATTTCTCCATCAGCATCGATACCGACAGCAATCTTGTTATCGAAACTATCGCCAAGGAGGAGGAAAACGTTGAAACCAGTCGTAGCTTCTTGCGCCATGAGTTCAGAGAGATGAAGTTTAAGCAGCTGCTCTCCATGCCTGAGAACGTCAAGCGTGAAAAAATCACCGCAAAGGTTGAAGATGGCATTCTTACCATTGTCCTGCCTAAGCTTACAAAGGAGGAGAAAGAGGCTCTTGCACAACATATCGACATCTTGTAGCTGTTGATAACTTTTGCAAAATTGTTAAAAAAAAGGAGTGTTCGCCCGAATATTCCTTTTTTTTATGTACTTTTGCAGAATAATTTTGCAAAGGATGGATAGTCACGTTGAGATTACAGAAAATCATATAGATATAGCTAAAATCTTAGCAAAAAAAGGAGTTAGACTGCCTAAGTTTTTGGTGTGGATTGTTAATAAGTTGTTGCATGTTGACGAGATAAACCGTGTTATTTACCGTCATCGCAACGATTTCGGATTGGATTTTGTGCATGGTTTTTTTGAGGGCGACGGCCCCGACGATCTTAATATTAATATTGTGGTGGAGGGCGCCGAGAATATTCCATGCGACGGCAGCCCTATTGTGGCTGGCAATCACCCTTTGGGAGGTCCCGACGGCATGGCGCTGATGGCTGCCGTAGGCCGCTATCGTACTGACATCAAGTTCCCCGTCAACGATTTTTTGATGTATCTGCCTGGTCCAAGCCCTTTGTTTGTTCCTATCGACAAGGTGCATCATCGTTCTACCAATCGTGATGTTCTTGAAGAGGCTTTTGCCGACAACAATGTCTTGCTTTACTTCCCTGCCGGTCTATGCTCTCGCAAGCAGAAGGGCAAGATTATGGACCTTGAGTGGAAGTCTACGGTGATAAAGAAGGCTATTAAATATCAGCGCGACATTGTGCCGGTATATCTCGATGCTCGCAATCGCGACAGGTTTTACAACCTTGCCAATCTTAGAAAACGTCTGGGCATCAAGTTCAATTTTGAGATGGCCCTGCTGCCTGCGGAGATGTTTGCCCAGCGTGGCAAGACTTTTCGTGTTGTTTTTGGCAAGCCTATTCCTTATTCTACTTTCGACAAACGTCTCAATCTAAAAGAATGGGTCGACAAGCTTAAAGAGCATGTATATTGTTTGAAGGATAACCCCGACGTGGTTTTTCCGTATTGAGTATAAATTAAATGTTTGATAAATTGGAGATAGATACATCGTATATTATTCCGCCAGTCGACCGCAAGTATATCAAGGCGGAATTGACAAGCAAGCATTTCCTTCGCAAGACTAATTTTGGCGACAAGGAGATTTATGTTACTACTGCGCACCTCTCGCCGTATATCATGCGCGAGATTGGTCGTTTGCGTGAGTTGAGCTTCTGTTTAGATGGTGGCGGCACAGGCAAGGACTGTGATATTGACGAGTTTGACACCATGCCGGAGCCGTATTGCTTCAAGCAGCTCTTCGTGTGGAGCCCTGCTGACGAGGAGATTGTTGGCGGCTATCGTTTTATTCATGGTAGTAACATGATGATTAGGCAAGATGGCTCTGTGGCCACTCCCACCGCCGAGCTGTTCCAGTACAGCGATGACTTTGTGCAGAACTACCTCCCTTATACTGTTGAGCTGGGGCGCGCTTTTGTGCAGCCTGCCTTTCAGCCGAGCAATGACATGCACAAGGGACTGTATTCTCTCGACAATCTTTGGGACGGTTTGGGCTGCATAGCTTTAGAGATTCCGGAGACGCGTTATTTCTTTGGCAAGATAACGATGTATCCTCAGATGAATCGCAAGGCAAAAGATCTCATACTCTTTTTCTATCAGAAGCATTTCCCTGATAAAGACGGCCTGGTGTGGCCTATCGACTCTATGCGCATCGAGTCGGACTACAACGAGCTTGTGGATATTTTTAAGGGCCGCAACTATAAGGAGGATTATCAGATTCTTCTGCACAAGGTGCATGAGCTTGACGCCAAGGTGCCTGCCATGATTAACGCCTATATGAGGCTTAGCTCTACCATGCGGTCGTTTGGCACGGCATACAATCATCATTTTGGCGAGACCGATGAGACCGGCATTTTGGTTACTCTTCACGACCTTTTCCCTGAGAAGCGCAGCCGTTATATAGAAAGCTATGAGATAAAGAACAGGCTCTTCGACCGTCTCTCGTTCTTCCATATCAATATGTCGCGTCTGCCATGGTGGAAGAAACGCGAGAAGGAGGAAAAAGAGGAGCTGCAGCATCTCAAGTGGCTGAAAAAAATCAGTCGTAATTCTAATCAATAAGTTGTAGGCTATGATAAAGAGTGCGTCGTTTGTTGTTAGCAATACCGATTATCGCAAATGCCCCGACACTGGTCTGCCAGAGTATGCTTTCATTGGCCGTAGCAATGTGGGTAAGTCTTCGCTTATCAACATGCTGACTGGTGTCAAGGATCTCGCCAAAACCAGCAGCAAACCCGGCAAGACGCAGCTTATCAATCATTTTATTATCAACGACCAGTGGTATCTTGTCGACCTTCCGGGGTATGGCTATGCCAAGACGTCGAAGACCGAACGTGAGCGTTGGCAGCGTATGATACGCGACTATTTCCTTCATCGCAAGGAGCTGACATGTGTCTTTGTGCTTGTTGATTCTCGCATACCGCCGCAAAAGATAGACATTGACTTTATTAATTTTCTGGGGCAGAACGGTGTCCCGCTGATAGTGGTCTTTACTAAGACGGACAAGGAAAAACAACGCGAGGTGATGGCTAATATCACCAAGTTCAAACATACTTTGAAGGAATCGTGGGACTATATGCCTGAAATGATTCTTACCTCCTCTGCGACCGGTTACGGCCGCGATACTTTAATCGAACGAATTGAGAATATAAATGAAACACTGTAATTTATTGCCTTTCTTGGCCTGTTTGCTGTTATGCTCTATATTGCCAGCTCAAAATACTGCCGAATTGGATAGGCAGGTTAAGTCTGTCAGCAATACTCCCTCTATTCAGCATGGCACTGTCGCTGTTAGTGTTTACAATGTCAAGCAGAAACGCATGGTATACAGCTATAACGGCCAGAAGTCGCTTATTCCGGCTTCTATGAGCAAAATCTTTACTACGGCTATCGCTAGCGATTATCTTGGCAACAACTTCCGTTTTAAGACTACGTTGTCGTATAGTGGCAATATTGCCGACGACGGCACGCTCAATGGCAATATCTATATTATAGGCGGCGGCGACCCTCTGCTGGGCTCTTACCGTTATCGCCAAACCACGCCAGACAGCGTCTTCAGCACTTGGTATCAGGCTATTAAGGACAATGGCATTCGCCGCATTACAGGCAGGATATGTTTCAATCAGTCTATATTTGACAACCAGCCCATCCATGACTCGTGGCAGTGGGGCGATATAGGCAACTATTATGCTTCGGGTATCAGCGGACTCAACTTCCATGAAAACATGTACTTCGCTTATTTCAACTCTGGCAAGAAACTGGGCTATCCTGCTTTGCTCGACCATACGGAGCCCCGTATGATGAATATTCGCAATATCAACGAGGTGGCTACAGGTCCTGAGAATAGCGGCGACAAGGTGGTCATCTATGGCGACCCTTCTAATAACCAGCGCCTTTATCGTGGCACCGTGCCTCTCGGCAAGGTCAACTTTGCTGTTCGTGGTGCTTTGGCTAATCCAGCCGCCACCTGCGCTGAACTTTTCGCCTCGTATCTTCGTCAAAGAGGTATCTCGGTAACAAGTAATGTCAATGAGGTTACCACTGTGCGCGACACCAATTATTCTCTTATCGATTATTATTCCAACACCTACTATGTCATCGCTCAATATATCAATCGTACAAGCAACAATATGTATGCCGAGTGTGTGTTTAAGTATATGGGCTACAAGCGTTACGGCAAGGGCTCGTTCAGCAATGGCTCTAAGGTGTTGTTCGACTTCTTCAAGGCGCATGGTCTCGATGTTAGTGGAATACGTATTGTCGATGGCTCTGGCCTGTCGCGCATGAACAAGGTTACTTCTGAGTTTACATGCAAGTTTTTGGGCGAGGTATCTGAGATGATTATCTTTGAGGATTTTCTAAAGACTATGGCTGTGGCTGGTCGTAGCGGTACGGCGCGCAATATTCTTACCAACCTGCCTCAAGGCGTCAGAATGTATGTCAAGAGTGGCACTATGACAAGAATCAAGGGCTATTCGGGCTATATGTACAATGCCAAAGGCGAGTTGTTCTCGTTTTGCGTCATGAGCAATGAGCATGAATGTTCGAGTGGCGAGATGACCAAGAAGATCGAGAGTATATTATATCAAATAGCTTCGTTGAAATAATGAAAAAAAACTACTTCTTTCTTTTATTGCTGACGTTATCTTTGTCGTTTGTCGCCTGCCAGCATCGTGATGATACAGGTGAGGATGTCTCTTCTGCCGTAGACACCGTGCAGGAAGCACTGCCGGCAATAGATACGGTTGCTGATGTGGATACAATGCCTGTCGCCGAGTCGCAGAAACCGCAGAAGGTGGAGAAGCCTGCCGTTGTCAGCAGGAAGCCTCGGCCTCGCAAGCCTGAGCCACAAACCGTCTATGTGGAAAGCTATGATGCCAAAGGACTTGTGTGGGGGCATGTTGTACTGGAAGGCGATAGTGGCACAGGCACTATACATGATAGTGGCGAGAACACCTATGCTGTCTCTTGCACACGTCATGGCAACGAGCTCTTTGCTGTCGACCAGAACGGCCGGCGTTATGTTTTCTCTTTGAAATATTGATTAGTTATAAATTGTAAATATTCATCATGAAAAATCTTCAAGAATTGCAAACCATCGCTACGCAGATACGTAGAGATATTCTCCGCATGACTACGGCTGTCAAGTGTGGCCACCCCGGTGGCTCTCTTGGTACAACTGATTGGATGACAGCTATGTTTTTCAACCTTATGAAGCACGACCCTGCCAATTGTACTATGGATGGCAAGGACTCGGATATGCTTTTTGTCTCGCAGGGACATATCACTCCTGTTATATATAGTGTTATGGCTCGTCGTGGCTTTATGCCGGTCAAAGAGTTGGCAACGTTCCGTCGTCTTGGCACACGCCTCCAGGGCCATCCTTCTGTATGTCATGGCTTGCCAGGCATACGTATGGCTTCCGGCTCTTTGGGGCAGGGCATGTCGGTGGGCATCGGCGCCGCTCTGGGCAAGAAGATGACTGGCGACAATACGTTGGTGTATACCATGCATGGCGATGGCGAGTTGGAAGAGGGGCAGATATGGGAGTCTGTCATGTTTGCCGGTGCCAAGCATGTCGACAATCTTATCAGCACCGTCGACTACAACCGTCAGCAAATCGACGGCCCTGTCGAAAAGGTGATGGACCTCGGCGACCTTAAGGCCAAGTTTGAGGCTTTCATGTGGCAAGTCGTAGTCATAGAAAACGGCAACGACATGCAGCAGGTGCTCGATGGTATGCAGCGTGCCAAGTCGATGTCTGGCAAGGGCAGCCCTGTGGCTGTGCTTCTCAAGACCGAGATGGGCTACGGTGTCGACTTTATGCAAGGCACCAACAAGTATCACGGCGTTGTCCTTAACGAAGAAGACCTTGTCAAAGCTCTCGCTCAGCTGCCTGAAACCGAGCTCGGCGACTTCTAATATCTTTATATCAGCATCTTGTCTCGTTATCTTTCATATCGTATGCTATGGCACCGCATGGCGGCAATATTGCTGCTGTGCTGGTTGGCTGCGCCTCTCTCTGCCCAGGACGATGTCTCTGCCCAGCAGGTATCGTTCCAAAAGGAAAAGACCCATCTGCTCATCATCCTCGACTGTAGCAAGAGCATGTGGGACTACTGGCAGAGCGACGCCAAGATAAAGGTTACGCAGCAGGTGCTGCTACACTTTATCGACAGCGTGTCGCGCCAGCAGGATATAGATATCGCTTTGCGTGTCTTTGGCCATCTTAACAAGGATTCCTATGGCACTCGTCTCGAAGTGCCTTTCGAGGAGGATAATTTCTACAAGCTGCAAAGCAAGATAAAGACTCTTGTGCCTAATGGCGGCTGTACTGCAAGCGACGCTTTGGGCAGCTCGCTCTCCGATTTCTCCAAGTTGCAGTCCGAACGTAATATTATACTCATCATTACCGATGGTATGGACGACTGCGACGGTGAGATATGCAATGTGGCGCGTCAGGTGCAGCTGAGTGGCGTCATTGTTCAAACCTTTATCTTGGGCATTGGCAACCCCAACGACTTCCAGCACAACCTCGATTGCGCAGGCAAGTTCACCTATCTGCCTTCCGAGGAACGTTACACCGAGGCGTTGTACGATGTGTTTCGCCAAGCCGATCAGACGGCTAAGGTCGTTGTAAAGATTGTCGACAGCAACGGCGAGCTATACGAGACGTCTTTTCCTATCGCTTTCTACGATGCTCAGACTGGCGTGGTCAAGTATACCACACTATATAGCAACGGCTATTCCTCAGATATAGACACACTTACCGTCGACCCTTTGGTCAATTACAATGTGTCTATATTCACCAAGCCGCCTATATTCCTTAAAGACAAGCACTTCTCGACAGACTCTCCAAACGAGATTGTACTCAATGTGGAGCAAGGCGAGATGCGTGTGCGTTTCGATGGCAAGCGCACCACCTACAATGTCCCTTCGTACCCTATTCAGGTGCGTCAGCATGGCAAGGACGAGGTCGTCGCCACCATGCAGATTGGCGAGCGTATTGCCTTTCAAAAAGGCTTCTACGATGTCGAGCTGCTCTCTGTACCTCCTGTGCTTGTCGAGGATGTCGAGATTCGTTCTGCGGCAACTACCGACCTGGCGTTGCCTACTCCTGGCCTTTTGTCGCTCTATAAGCCTAAGGTTATCACTTCTGGTGCTTTGTTTGCTGTTCGCGATGGTGTCTTGCAGTGGGTCTGCGACCTCAACGAGAGTAGCGTCAGCGAGCGTATGCTGCTGTCTCCTGGCGAGTATCAGGTAGTGCTAAAGCCACGCAAGGCCACCAATTTTGGCTCTGTCCGTACGTTGCGTTTCTCTATACAGTCGGGACAGCAGACAAGTGTAAACTTTTGACATATTTATTTGATAACAAAAAAACAAATTATAACATGAAAACATTTGAAAATACAGGTAGCAAAGAGCTTCGCTCTGGCATGGGCGAGGGCTTGATAGCCGCAGGTCAGGAAAATAATGATGTGGTTGCATTGAGTGCCGATGTGAGTGGCTCTGTCAAGATGGACGGTTTCGTCAAGACTTTCCCCGACCGCTTTGTGCAGTGTGGCATTGCCGAGGCTAATATGGTGGGCATTGCCGCCGGTCTCTCTCTCTGTGGCAAGATTCCATTTATTGGTGGCTTCGCCGAGTTCGTTACCGGCCGTGTCTACGACCAGATACGCCAGGTTGTGTGTTATTCCCAAAAGAATGTCAAGATATGCGGCTCGCATGCCGGCATCAGCCTTGGCGAAGATGGCGCTACGCATCAGGCCATGGAGGACATCTCGTTGATGAAAGTCCTGCCCAATATGACTGTCTTAGTGCCTTGCGACTTCAACCAGGCAAAGCAGGCCACTCTTGCCGCCGCCAAGTACTATGGCCCTGTATACATCCGTCTGGGTCGTGTCAAGATGCCTAACTTTACCCCTGCCGACGAGGTCTTCGAGATTGGCAAGGCTCAGCATCTTGTGGAAGGCTCCGACGTAACCATCTTCGCATGTGGCCATCTTGTATGGGAGGCTCTTCAGGCCGCCAAGCAGCTTGAGACAGAAGGCGTCAGCGCTGAAGTTATCAATATTCACACCATCAAGCCGCTCGATACAGAGGCTATCATCGCTTCCGCTCGCAAGACGCGCGCCGTAGTTACCTGCGAGGAACATCTCTTCAATGGCGGACTTGGCGACAGCGTAGCGCAGACTCTGGCGCTCAACTGCCCTACACCTATGGAGTATGTCGCTGTCAACGACAAGTTTGGCGAGAGTGGTACTACCGATGAGTTGCTCGATAAGTATGGACTTCGTGCCGCCAATATAGTGGAAAAAGCACATGCTGTCTTGAAACGTAAATAGTGTTATGGCATACTCTCTCACTAAAAGTAAATATATACGGGGCCTTCAATGTGAGAAGGCCCTGTATTTTGATGTTCATCAATCTTCGTTGGCACGATATGATGCTGAGACGATAGCTAAATTTCGCTTGGGACGTGAGTTCGAAGCTAATTTCAAAAACTCCTTCCGCACCGACAGCCAGCCTTCTTTTGCCTCGCTGCCTAAGAGCGTCCGTAAAAGGGTGGTGGATGTCAGCGCCGACTGCGGCAGACGCTTCGATGCCTATCCGCAGTATACGCAAGAAGTGCTCGACAAACCTGGCGAGGTGGTGATATTTGAAGCTGGTTTTCTCTACAACGATGTCCTTGTCCTCGCCGATGTGTTGCATCGCGACAGCGAGGGTGTGTATCGCATCTACGAGGTCAAGAACTCCAACGAGGTGAAAGATGTCTTCAAAAACGATGTCGCCATACAGTACTATGTCATAAGCCACTGTCTTGCAGAGGTGGATAGCTTCAACTTGGTCTACAATGATGGAAATGACGGTTTCTTGCTCGAAAACCTTTTAGGCTATGCAAGTGCGTTGTCGCATGACGTAGAACAGCGTGTGGCACGTTTCAAGGAGGTCATATCAGGCGAAGAGCCGCTGTCGCCAGTCGACGACCATTGCCTCACCCCCTATCTCTGTCCCTACCACTGGCATTGCCTGCAACAGTAGTCTCATGATATAGGTTGATGTATTGTTTGGAAGATTGTAGAAAAAGGTTTTGATGAATCAAAATATTTGTTCATCAACAATGTCGCCTTTGTCATCTGTTGCCCGCCTTTTTCAAGCGACATGATTTTTAGGTCATGGAACAACTCCTTTTTGCCTTGAAAATAAGCCTTGAAGGTTTTGCACAACAACGATCTGCCAAAACGTCGCGGTCTTGCGAGAAACACATATTTAGGGATTGTCGTTTAATTCAAAGAATTAGATAACTGTTGACGAGGGTATGCTATCAGAGGTCGCCTTCGTGAG
>JAZRVD010000235.1:0-5127 GCA_045598945.1 Bacteroidales bacterium
CTCATGACCGCTGTTCATATACTGCTCAACTCGTATATCAACCTGTATGACTTCCTGAATCTGCCCGAAGGTCAATGGCTCAGGATCATCCAAAACCGGAGTCCAGAGGATGACATATCGCCCCAACTGGAGCTCTTCCCATAAGAAGAGGAGCCCAATTTTGAGAATTACAAGACCAATGCCTATTTACAAGCAGTTAAACAATAGAATTCATCAAATCCCGATTTTTATCGGACAGCAATAACACAAAATAGCCTCCACATTATGTGATTAGTAAAAATGTGGAGGCTTGCTATTAATGACTATTGTTGTGCTGCTGATGATGTCTATTTTGCCACAGGGTAGGAAATTCTTGCGTGATAGATGCTTAGCATCTTGTTTTTTAGCATCTTGCGTATCTCGGTAACATCTTGGAATGTTAGCGAGCTCTCTTTCACCTGGCCAGACTCTATCTTGCCAAATATGATGTTGTCTACCATCTTGTCTATATGTTCTTTGTCGTGCTCTTTCAATCCTTTGCATGCCGCCTCCACGCTGTCTACTATCATCACTACGGCTGTCTCTTTGGTGTGGGGCTTGGGACCGGGATAGGTGAATGCCGATGGGTCTATCTCTTCGTTGGGATGCTCGTTCTTGTATTTAGTGTAGAAATAGCCGGTCTGCGTGGTGCCGTGGTGCGAGCGTATGAAGTCTATCACCTCTTCCGGCAGGTGGTAGTGGTGGGCTATGTCTATGCCATCGAGCACATGTTGTATGATTATCTTTGAGCTCTCGGTGTAGGGCAGCTCGCTGTGTGGGTTGAAGTCCGATGTCTGGTTTTCGGTAAAGTATATGGGGTTTTTCAGCTTGCCTATGTCGTGGTACAGTGCGCCTACTTTGGCAAGCAGGGCATTGCCGCCTATCTCGTTGATGATGTCTTCGCTTAGGTTGGCCACCTGCATGACGTGCTGGAATGTGCCGGGAGCCTTCCTCGACAGCTCGCGGAGGGCTGGCGTGTCGGTGCTGGCTATCTCCATCAGGGTGAGGTTGGTGGTTATCTTAAACACTTTCTCGTAGATGTATATTATGGGGTGGGCAAGCAGGGTGAGCACTGCATTGAACATAAACATTACATAGCGGTCCATCCTCAGGTTGTCGAGGTTGGTGTCTTGCCACAGTATGCCGCAGGTGTATATCAGCGAGTAGGTCATGAAGATGACGGCGGAGACGATGAAGAAACGACTGCGTTTCTCAAAGTCTTTCACCGTTATGATGCTCATCATGCCGGTGATGAGCTGGTAGAAGATGAATTCGAAGCTGTCGGGCACCATGTGGCCAAGTATTACTATGGTGGTAAGGTGTATATATAGTGCCGCTCGCATGTCGAAGATGACGTGCATCAGTATTGGCCCTATGCACAGTGGCACCAATAGCACCCAGCGTGGGGCGGTGTGCAGCACAAAGGCTGTCATAGAGGTCATGAGCAGTATGGTCATTAGCATTATTATGACACTCTTGCTGCTTCTTAGCAAACGCGGGTTGGTGAGGTTGAGAAACATGATGAGTGCCGCAAAGGCTATGGCGCATAGCATAAACCTGCCAAAGTAGTGGGCGTAGGGGTTGAACTGCTTGACAAAGCGCTTGTCGTTCTCCTGCTCTAACGACGACAACACCGCTGCCTTCTCGGCTGTTATATGCTCGCCTTTGGCCACTATTAGCTCGCCGGTGTATACCGATTTTGACGAGTAGTCTATCTGCGACAGTCGCGAGTCCAACTCTAACTGTGTGCGTGTAACGTCGAGCTTTATGTTGGGCGTTACGATGCTGTCGGCGAGGTAGCTGTCGTTGATTTCGTTGCGTGTTACAAACTCGTTGGTGGTGTGCTCCGACCCTATGTTGCCGCTGAGTATCACTATGGTGTGGTTCTCTATGTCGGGGTAGTCGTCGGTAACCTCTATATATCCTCGCTGGTATAGGGTGTCTATGGCACGCTTGTATTCGAGATATTTGGCTGTGGTGATAGCTCCTCTGTGGTTATTGAGTTTTATATGTGCCTTTATCTGGGCGCTGCTGTCTATCTGGTAGTATAGTGTGCTTTTCGATTTTGCTGCCGCAATTTCGCGTGTGCGTGCGTCTTCGTCTTTCAATATTTGGAAGTCGTAGGGAGCGTAGAGGTCGTTGTCTTTCCAGAAACTGCCTACCGAGTAGTCGTAGTGCGTGCCTTGGTGTTTCTGTGGAAACATGATGATAATGAGAATGATGGTGCATATCAAGGCAAGTACCCTGTATATTAGCGAACTTTTGCGTATAAGCCATTCTATGGCGCTGGTTATCTTTTTCATGGTTATTGTTTGTCGTCGTGATAAAGTTTGCAAAGATACATTTTTTTATTTTCGCTTTGTCCTGTTTTGTATAAAAGATGTTTTTGTTTCTATCTTTTTTTTTACTTTTGCATTCTGTTTCGTTATTTTTTTCAAGCCATGGAGTGTATGAATTGTCCGCGCGGCTGCGTGGTAGACCGTGTCTCTCGTCTTGGTTTTTGCCATGCGTCGCTTGTGCCGGAGGTCTCGTCGGTGTCTATTCACAAAGGCGAGGAGCCGCCGTTGTGTGGCAAGAAAGGGGTGTGCAATGTTTTTTTCGCTCACTGCAATCTGCAGTGCCTCTTTTGTCAGAACAATGCCATCAGCCGTGGCGTAGTAGACAGTGCTTTGGTGCGTTATTGCGGTGTGGACGCCATAGTGCGGCGTATAGAGGAGGTGCTGCCCCAGTGCGAGAACGTGGTGGGACTCGTCTCGCCCACACACTATGTCTCTGCTGTGCCGCAGATAGTGGAACGCCTGCATGCCGACGGCTTTTTCCCTACTATTGTCTACAATACCGGTGGCTACGACACTGTCGAGGCACTGCGTATGGTGGAACCATACGTCGATGTTTATCTGCCCGATTATAAATACAGCGATGCCGCTCTCGCACGCCGCTATAGCAGTGCCGGCGACTATCCGCAGGCCGCTGCCAACGCTATCATGGAGATGTACCGTCAGAAAGGCAGCGGTCTTATGCTCGACGACGAGGGCATGGCTTTTCGTGGACTTATAGTGCGCCACCTCGTGCTGCCTGGGGCGGTGGACAACAGTATCGGTGTCCTCGATTGGCTCGCCGACAACCTGCCGCTTAACCTTCATGTGTCGTTGATGTCGCAGTACTTCCCGCCTGACGGATTGACTCTGCCCGACCAGCTCTGCCGCACCATCCACGACGACGAATACAAGGCTGTCGTCGACCATTTCTATGCTCTTGGATTCTCCAAGGGATGGGTGCAGGAACTCGACTCGCAGCAGTGTTTCCGTCCCGATTTCTCTAAGTCTCAATCTTTCTCTTTGTAATATGGCTGTTCTAAAGATACCTTTCTCATTCGAGCAGTGCTCTTTTATTCTTTTTCGCACCTCGTTGCCAAACTATAGCATCGCAGCTCAGCTCAACGCCTCGCTGGGCATCAATCTCAAACGTGTGGTAACAAAAGAGTCGTCGGACGGAGATACGCATGTCTGTCCTATGTTTTTGGACGACGACGAAGAAGATCAGCTCTATTCTCTTCCTCTTTTTTTCTTCGACAGCTCTATAGGGCGCATGCAGTATTATCTCATCGACATATCTCAGTACGACAATGATATGCCACCTCTCAAGGCGTTGGGGTACTACAACTATGTTCTTGTGATGTGCAACGGCTTGTGCTACGAAAAGATGATGGAGATATATGATGCAATACAGAATTGCAATCCGCCCGCAGACCCTTACGACATCTTGGCAAAGGCCATCTTCGACCGCTGGCGCACCTTCGCCAACTCCGTAGAGGATTGCAACTATTTCGATTTCCGCAACGACAGCACTCCATTGTCGTCGCAGTGGGGTAGGGTGGAGCAGCCCTATAAGCTCTCTTTCACACGCACCGTCAATGCTATCAGGAAAGCCTTGGTGGCACTCTTCGAGTCTGTGCAGGTGCGTATGTCTTTGTAGGTGTTTTCGCTGGCAAAAATGCTATAAATCGGTGATATGTTTATATCTTTTGACAAGATATGTCGTTTTTCTGTCAAAAAAAAACGTACCTTTGCATCTTGAAAACATGCTGTGTCTTGTCATTTACTATTAGATATTTGTTTTTTAATCTTAATATAAGTTTGTTATGACTATCAAAGATCTTGAACCAAAAGAGGTATGGGGTAATTTCTACTCCCTTACCCGTTGTCCTCGCCCTTCCAAGCACGAAGAGGCTGTGCGCGATTTTCTCGTTAGCTGGGCAGCTGAACGCAACATAGAGTGTCATGTCGACGAGACTGGTAACGTTATCATGCGCAAGTCCGCTACCAAGGGTATGGAAAACCGTAAGCCCGTCGTTCTCCAAGCTCATATCGACATGGTGCCTCAGGCTCGTGCCGGCAAGGTGCACGACTTTCTTAAGGACCCTATCGAGACGCAGATTAAAGGCGAATGGGTCTACGCTTGCGACACCACACTCGGTGCCGACGACGGCTTGGGCGTGGCGGTAGCTATGGCTGTCCTCGAGTCCTCCACTATCAAGCATGGTCCTGTCGAGGCTCTCTTCACCACCGACGAGGAAACAGGCATGACGGGCGCCTTTGGCCTCAAGGCTGGCGTCTTGAAGGGCGAGTACCTCCTCAACCTCGACTCAGAGTCTGAAGGCGAGCTTTATGTGGGCTGCGCCGGCGGTATCGACGCCACCATTCATATCCCCTACGCCACAGAAGCGGCTCCTGCCGACTACTGCGCTATCCGTCTCATCATCGGCGGCCTGCAAGGTGGCCATAGCGGTATGGAAATCAACACCGGCCGCGCCAATGCCAACAAGATTCTTTTCCGTCATCTCCGCTGGGTGGCCGAGTGTGGCATACGCCTCGTAGCTGTCGACGGCGGCGGTCTCCGCAACGCTATACCCCGCGACGCCTCCGCTGTCATCGCAGTTCCAAAGGCTCACAAGCAGTGCATCGTCGACGAGTTTGTCAAGGTCGCCTCGTGGGTCAAGGCTGAACTCGCTTCGGTAGAGCCTGACTTCTTCATGAAGTACGAAGATACTGACATGCCTCAGCAGGTTATCTGCAATGCCGACACGCAGAAGCTTATCAACACCGTGAT
>JAZRVD010000236.1:0-8297 GCA_045598945.1 Bacteroidales bacterium
CACCAACACCTACGTCCCTGTGCGTATGCCCAACCATGAGTTGGCACGCTGCTGGGAGTTCTCGGGTGCCACCTCCACCACCAGCACCACCGCCACCTCATTTGCCCGTGCTTATATCATCCGCTGCTCCGGCACGCCTACCACCGTGGCACGCAGCGGTCAGTATGCGCAGCATTTCTCCAACCGCTACACCACCAACAACGTTGTCGTAACGTTGCCCGACTTCGAGGCTCCGCTCGACACGCTCAGTCTCAGTTTCTGGTACAAGAACAACGATGCAGCGGCTGGCTCGATGCTGCAGCTTGGCTATGTAACCGATGCCACCAACCCCAACAGCTTTGTGCAACTTGCTACGCTGCCTCTGACAACTACTTTTACCAATTATACATACGACTTCCGTGCCGCTGGTCGCACCTATCCTGCCGGTGCGCGCATGGCGTTCCGCTATCCTGCTTCCAACTCCACCACACAGTACTATGCCGACATCGACGACGTAGTGGTCGATTACGCCGCTGCTTGCCCTGAGCTGCAGAACCTGCGTGTCGCCGAGCAGACCGCTGGCGGTGTGCTGGTGCAGTGGGATGCTGTGGGTCCTGCCACGGGCTACCGTGTAGAGTACGGTGTTACGGGCTTCACCGAGGGTCAGGGCTCCAAGGTTGAGGTGCCTGCCGGCACCACCACCTACGAGGTTACGGGTCTCTCGCTCTCCAACCGCTACGACATCTACGTCTCCGCCAAGTGCGGCAGTGTGTATGGTCCCAACAGCAAGGTTACGGCACGTCCTGCCTGTACCGACCGCAACCTGCCCTACGTCGAGGCATTCGAGAACGCCTCCTACGCCGTTACCGCTGGCTACTACGCCACCGCCTACAACACCAATGCCGGTCTGGGTCAGTACCCCAACCACGACCTGCCCTACTGCTGGCGTTTCACCAACCTCAGTGCCAACAACGTAACCTATCCGCAGGCCTACCTCTTCAAGGGCACAGCCGCCTACGTGCGTGAGAACACCACCACCAACCGTTCGCTTATTCTTCGCACCGATGCCACTGCTCGTCCCGTGTATGTGGCTCTGCCTACCTTCGATGCTCCTGTCGACAGCCTCGTGGTGCGTTTCGACTATAAGCATACGGCTATTACCAATGTCAATTATTTTGAGTATGGTTATATGACCGACCCCTACGACTACGGCACGTTCGTCTCGCTCTATTCCTACGATGCCAACAGCAACACCAACTGGAACCGCGTGGAGATCGACATGAGTCAGGAGGCGTTGCCGCAGGGACTGCCCGAAAGTTCTGTTGTCGCCCTACGTTTCTACAGCAACAACGTCAGCAACGTGCTGTGCTTGGATAGTTTCGTGGTTACCAAGTCGCCCGAGTGCCCCACTGTTAGGAATGTTGTCTTTGGTGGTTCCAATGCCAATGCCACCACCGTCAGCTGGTCTGCCGTGAGCGGTGCCAGCAAGTATGAGGTGGAGTATGGACGCCGCGGCTTTGTGCAGGGTACGGGTACCGTGGTGGAGACCACGGGCAACAGCCTGACGCTCGACCTCTCGGCCGCCGCCGTCTATGACTTCTACGTGGTGGCCTACTGTGGCGAGTGCTACGGCGAGTACGGAACAGCCACCTACCAGACGCCCTGTGCCGGCGTGGTGCGTGTGCCGTATTACGAGAACTTCGATGAATATGGCTACGACCCAGACCACACGGTGATGGGTACGCATGGCACATCGCCCACCGAGAACCGTGCCGACTATCCCTACAACCAGATCTCCAAGAAGTGGATTACCTGGGAGAATGCCACCCTGCCGTCGTGCTGGAGGTTCTTCCCGCAGGGCTCCAGCATTGGAACGTGGGACGCTACCAATGCCACCACCAAGAACAACTCGGTGCCAAAATACTGGCTGACGAGCACTGGCGGTATCGGCATACCTTCGGGCAACGCCCTTGCCATGGCGTCCGGCTCTGGCAGCCAGACCACCGTTACCGAGGCTGTCGCCAAACATTCGTATGCCGTGCTGCCGCTGATGGATGTGCCGTTGGCGTACCTTACCATGAGTTTGAAATACCGTTACTACGGTGCTAATTATGGTAACACGCAGATAGGTTACTGTACCGACCCCGATCATCCCGAGTCCACCTTCACCAGTTGTCTGCTCCTCGACCGTAGCAAGACAGCGTTCACTGCTGCATCGGTCAATTTCTATAACAGTGGCTTGTGCGACACTACGCAAGATTACTACATCGTAATCCATAACTGGTACACGGGCAGCAATGGTTGGCAAAGTGCTGTTACCGTCTATCTCGACGACATAGCTGTAACGTGCGACGATTGCCCTCGTCCGCTCATCTGCCAAGAACCCGAAGTGATTGGCGACAGCGTGAAAATCAGTTGGACAGCAAACACCGATGCCGTAGGATACAGCGTAACGCTGCTTAATGGTACCACGCCCGAGTATTACTATTATGTAGAGGGTGGCGATGTCGATTCCATCGTTATTAGCGGTATCACAGGCGGTGTGGACTTCGATGTCGAGATACGTTCCTTCTGTTCGCTCAGCGACAGCAGTGTGGCATCTACCACCTCGTTCTACTCACCTTGCGGCGTTACGTCATTGCCATACTTTGAGGGCTTTGAGGGGTGCATAACCAATGTAACCGCCACGAGCTATTATCTGAATCAGAATAACGCCAATATCTGTTTCAACGGAGGTCAGAAGCCTACCTGCTGGAACTTCTACATGCCTAACCCTACGTCGTATAATACGGCGAATGCTGGTTATGTATTTTTCACCAACTATAGCAACCATAGTGGAACCCGTAACATGGGTTTGCACGTCTATACCTTCGGCACGCAGTCGTTGGCGGCCATGCCTACCTTCCCGCTCACGGCACAGGATTTGAAACTCTCGTTCTGGTATCGTGCCTATAACGCTTCGTATGGTACGCAGACATGGGGTATCATGACCGACCCGACAGATTATAATACCTATACTGCAATGGGTACGCTTGGACGAAGCACTACGTGGCAGCAGTTTACCACCGACGACCTGGGCGACTTTCTGACCGACGAGGTGCGTCGCGACACTACCACGCACTACTGGCTTGCCTTCCGCGAGGTGGCTACAACGAACAGTCAAGCCGCACAGACACTGCATATCGACGACATCAACGTCGATGTGGTCGATAACCTCTGCCGTCAGCCGCAGGTGATGAATGTCTATCCTGAGGAGGAGAGCGTAAAGGTAACATGGAGCGTGGTGCGTCCCTTCGCCAAGTCGTTTACCATAGCCTACAGCAGCGACACCGCCGAGTTCGATATCAACAACCCGCTGACCTACCAGACCGCCACCTTCGAGGTGCCGCAGGCGGGCGAGACACTCGACACCTTCGAACTCACCCTCTCGGGTCTCACCACAGGCACCTACTACCGTTTTGCTATCATGGGCCATTGCGACGAGAGAGGCAACTCTATCTTCAGCGACACCACGCACTTCGTCACCTTGGGCGATGAGCCGGAGGTTGCCGACTGCAAGGTTACCGACCTCACCGTCTCTAACTTCACCAGCTATGCCGTCTTCCTCACCCTCTCCAATCCAAACCTTTATACCGATTGGCAGGTGGCTTACGGCTTGCGCCGCACGATGGATGCTGGCGACCCCGCCACCTACACCCTGCTCGACAGGACCACGGAGGCCACCGACCCCGTCATCATCACCGTCTCCTCTCTCACGCCCGACAGCATGTACCGCTTTGCCATCCGTGGCAAGCTGGGCGACGAGAGCTATTGTGAGTGGAGCAACTACACCAGCGTTACGCTCAAGAACGACAATACCGACATCACCTCGTACAGCATCAACGATGTGGATGGTGTTATCGACCACGAAAACCATACGGTTACCGTCATCCTGCCCTACGGCACCGACTTCAGTGCCTTGACACCTGTCTTCACGCTTGGCAATGCCAAATCGTCGATGAAGCTTGCCGATGCAGTGCAGGAGAGTGAGGTTACCGCCAACAGCTGGGCGGATGTTGCCGACAGCGTGCTGACTTTCACTGTCTATGCCGAGGATGCGACCGTGCATCAGGACTGGAACGTCTATCTCCGCATCGAAGGCTGCGTGCTGCCCACCGACTTCGCACTCGACTTCGATGGTCGCCGTCGTCTCACCTTCTCGTGGGTGCAGCCTGACGCTGACCACCTGCACGATTTTGTGCTGAGTGCCACGCCATTGGATAACGACCAGCTTGAAGCTGCCGAGAAGAGGGTAGTGGCAGAGGGTGTCAACACCTTCGACACCATCGGTCTTGAACGCAACACGCAGTATTACGCCTACTTGCGCACCAACTGTGGCGAGGACGGCGTCAGCCCGTGGCTCTCGCTGCCCGTCAGCACCAGCGATGTGGAGTTCTGCGAAGAGCCCGAGTGGACTCCAGCCACGGGTACGGGTACCAGCACCACCAACGTCTCGCCTGTTAACTACCAGCGTAAGGGATACTCGCAGTTGCTCTACAAGGCTGCTCAGATCAAGAACAGCACCGGCAATCATGGTCCGGGATGGATTTATGCCATCGACATTAACCAATACCAAGTCGATTTCTATAAGGAGATAACCGTATGGATGGCAAACACCACGTTGGACAAGTTGCCGTATAACGACTTGAATTGGGTCTCCATCAACGAAATGGACACCGTCATTGAACCGCGTCTGCAACACTTTGTAAAACGCAGCGGTGAGAACTGGACCAAGATACAGCTCGACAAGCCATTCTACTATACTGGTGGCAACTTGTTGATAGCCGTGGTAAACAACTATACGTTAGCATACGGAACGCCTTCCGACGGCAGTAATACTACCGTCTATGCCTACCTTACAAGTGCTACGCAGCAGCGCCGTTACTATGGCAACAATACCACCACCACCTACAATGAGATTACATTCGACGAGGCTGGTATGCCTTGGGACAACGGAGCTGCCGTCAAAGACCAAAACAGTCCGGGTTATTCGCTTAACGTCAAGTTCAACTTCTATTGTCCCGACCCATGTCCTTCCGTCAAGACGCTCAAGGCCACGCTCGATGATGCCAACCCCACCGAGGAGGCGGACATATCGTGGTACACCGATACCATGGACTACTACGGCGGTTACGAGCTGGTGGCTTCGGTCAACGAACTCGACGATCCGTCGGCGGTCCTTGCCGCCCATACTGACGACTACGAGTCGCAAGACCTCATAGTCTATCATATCGGTGCCAACCCCATACAGAACGACAAGACCATACAGCACCTTGCCGGGCTGCGCCACAACCGCATCTACCATGTCTATGTGCGTACCAATTGCGACGGTGATCCCACAATGACACGCAGCAACTGGGAATACCACAAGTTCCGCACCGCCAGCGAGTGCCAGCCTGTCAGCAACCTCAAGACTACCATCGCCAGCAAGAGCAGGCTCTTCGCCCAGTGGGATCGTCCCAACCTGACGCAATCCAACAACTACCTCTACCGTATCAGCGTCACGCCTTTGGACAAGGACACCCTTAAGCTTGTCGACACCACAGGCACCTTCATGGGCAACAACAACGGCTATATCGACGGCCTGCAGTGTAACACCACCTACTACCTCTATGTGGCAGCCTACTGCACCGACGACGACATCTCCGAGTGGGTAGAGGCTACGCCTATCATCATGCCCGAATGCTGTGTCAAGCCCACGGGTCTTACCGTTACCACCACCAGCAGCACCGCCACATTGTCGTGGAACAGCGGCCAGTATGGCGACGAGAGCCAATGGGAGGTCATAGCCGTCTATGGCAACGTCGCCGACAGCCAGGACAACGCCTTGGTGCGTGTCTGCAGCAGTCGCAGCTATACCTTCACCGACCTCAAGCCCAACACCACCTATCGTTTCCACCTGCGCAGCCTCTGCGGCAGCAATTATTATAGCGAGTATGTAACGCCGGTGCAGATGCGAACCCTCGACACCGTCTCCTATCTCACTGCCTATAGTATCACCATAGGCACCACCACCACGCCTGTATATACCGGTGTGATAGATCAGAACAACCATACTGTTGACGTCTCAGTGCCATACGGCACCGACCTCAGCAGTGTCAAGGCCACCTACACCCTCGTCGGCACCGCCGCCGTCGCCAAGGTGGGAAGCACCACGCAGACCTCTGCCACCACCCTCAACAACTTCAGTCGCGGTCCGCTGACCTACAGTCTCTTTGCCGAGGATATTGACTATGTCCACAACTGGACGGTCAACGTGCATTATGCTGGCTGTGCCACGCCTACCAACCTCACTGTTACCGCCGTGGCTGGTTCTGCCCGTGCACTCGACATCGCCTGGACGCAGCCCGACAACAGCATCACCGACCACGACCTCATCATCAGCCCCACGGCAGTAGCCAACCCCGACCTCTACCGCGGCAGCATGATATACCTTACCGACGGCGCCACCAGTTACCGTGCCACCGGTCTCGCCAAGGGCGTTACCTACTATGTATATGTGCGTGCCAACTGTGGTGCCTACGCCAGCGAGTGGGTCAGCAAGAGCCTCGCCACCAGCACCACCACCTCCGGCTGTCCCGACCTGCAGAACTTCCAGGTAACCCTCATGGGCGACGGTATGAGCACCGGCAACGCTACATGGGATGTGCCTGTTGCCGACTACCTCAGCGGCTACGACATCATCATCAGCGATACCGTGGTTACCAACTTCAACGGCTGGGCTGGCCATTACTTTGCCACCGGCATCAACACCAACACTATCGACTTCACCACCCTCAACCCCGGCACCACCTATTACATCTACGGCCGTGCGCAGTGCTTGTTGGAGAATGTCGAGACCGGCGCCAACCGCTTCAGCGTGAACTGGAGCGAAGGCACCTTCCACACCTATGCCGCCTGTCGTGCACCAGAGGAGCTTGCCAGCACCCCCGACCACAAGACCAGCACCCTGCTGAGCTGGATAGCCACCGAGACGGAAGACAGCCCCAAGCAGGACAGCAACTACGCCATAATTGTAAGCAAGCTGAAACTGGAAAATCTAGTTAATCTAGAAACTTTAGAAAATATAGATATTCTAGAAAATCTAGAAAACATAGAAGAACTAGAACACCTGCAAACCGTCGATTCTCTCCAGGTTGCTGCCTTGCATCACAACATAGCCCACACCTATCAGCTGGTGGAGGGCTTGCAGTGCGACAGCACCTACCATGCCTATATAGCCAACAACTGCGGCACCGATGACGCTGCCAACTTCTCCACGTGGTCGCACCTCGAGTTCACCATGCCGAGCTGCTGCCCCGCACCCGTCGAGGTGAACGTTACCAATGCCGACAACAACAGTATCTCCATTGCTTGGCAGCGCGGTCTCGACGGCGTGGAGACCAAGTGGCAGGTGGCCTACCAGCCACGTCTGCTGAACGACGACGACGTCAATCCTGTCAACCCAGGCACGCCTGTAGATAACGCCCTGTGGCACACCGCCATAGTGGAGAACACTATGTCATACACCGCGCATAACCTTGCCAACTGTCAGGACTACATCTTCTATGTCCGCGCCATCTGTGGTGAGGGCGACACGGGTGCATGGAGCGCCACCGTGGCATACGACACCACCACGCTGCCCTACCACTGCGACTTCGAGAACATCGACGAGCGCAACATCTGGACCAAGAGCTTCATGAACCTCTCCACCAACAAGTGGTGGATGGGCGACGTAATGAAATACAACGGCACCTACGCCATGTATATCACCAACAACAGCGGCGTGAACGCGCAGTATCAGGCCACCACATCCTACGCATACGCCACCCGCACTATGCACCTCACCACAGGCAGCTACTACTACAAGTACTACTGGAAAGGTGGCGGCAATGCCAACAACGCCTATATGCGTGCCTTCTTGGTGCCTGCCTCTTTCGTGCCTGCCAACAACGCCGCCAGCATCTCCTACAACAACACCCCCGACGCCACTTGGCGCAATATGGACAACAATGTGCAACGTCGCGGCGTTACAGGCGACTTCACCTACGACGAGGGCTATGTTACCGTGCCTGCTGAGGGCGACTACAAGCTGATGTTCTACTGGTTCAACAACACCACTGCTGTAACCAACCCCGGTGCCGTGGTCGATGAGATAACCTTCTACCAGTCGTGTGCTGCTCCCGAGCAGCTGTTAGTCAGCGAGGTTGGCGGCGACAGTGCCGTTGCCACCTGGGCGTCGCCTTACGGCGACAGCCAGTGGACTGTGGAATACGGCACCCGCGGTTTCGTTGAGGGTA
>JAZRVD010000237.1:0-1091 GCA_045598945.1 Bacteroidales bacterium
GCCGCACAAAGTCTCATACTTCTCATCGAGACTTATATCATCCGGCTGGTTGAAGCCGCTGAATACGCTGACCTGCGAGAACTTGGTAACGCCAGTTAGCAGCACGAAACGCAGATGCTCGTCGGCAAGCTTGAAGACGGAGTAGAAGGCCTTGAGAATGTTTCTGTTCTTCTCTTCAGACGATGTACCCATAGTGTCTAAAAGCGGCTTATCGTATTCGTCTATCAGCACCACGGCGCGTTTGCCCGTCTGAAGATGAGCTTGCTGGAGGATATTTGCAAAACGCCTGCCTCTCACATCGTTGACATGTTGTACAGAAAACTGTCTTTCCCACTCCTCAAGACAGTCATCAATAGTATGCTCCAACTCGCCATCGTTAGAAAAATTGCAACCGTTAAAGTCGATGTGGAAAACAGGATAGGTCTCCCATTTCTGTTCCAGATCCATTATCTTCAAGCCCTCGAAGAGATGCTTCTTACCTTCGAAATAGCATTTCAACGTAGAGAGCGTCAGCGACTTGCCAAAACGGCGAGGTCGGCAGAGAAAGCAGATACTTTGATGTGCCAATTCATAAATCAAATCAGTTTTGTCTACATACGCATAATTCTCCTCGCGAAGTTTCTCAAAACTTTGTACACCAATAGGATACTTCATAACAGAATGTTTTTTTATAATTATACTCCTTCTACCACCTGCCACTCGTCGATAGTGCCGCTCTCCTTGCCAAACTTGACGCCTATCTTGTAGACCTTGCGACTGTCGGCGAGGTAGGGCTTGGCATAGCCTCGCTCGTCTATCTGCCGCAATGCCGCCTCGGCACTGTCGTTGAGCTTGAACTCAAAGATGTATACATATTCGGGAGTCTCCACCACCATGTCCACCCTGCCCTGGCTGCAGCACTTCTCATCGACAGTGTTGTACACGCTCAAAAGCGAGAACATCATGCTGAAAGAGTGATGAAAGTAATACTCCATATCCTTTTTCATTAGATAGGTCTTCGAGGCAAAGAAAGCTGTAAGACGGTCGCGTAGAGCATCGAGCTGCGCGTCGCGTAGCATGTCGTCGAAATCAAATATCAATGAATGAGACTC
>JAZRVD010000238.1:0-11962 GCA_045598945.1 Bacteroidales bacterium
TGAGCAAGGCAGTTGTCAATATGCTCGATAGTCTTGGTGTACCTCCTGAAAACATTCTTTACGATGACTTCGGTGGAGGTGCTCCCAAGAAGTAGTTAGTGTCTTTTTATGTCCGTGTGCCAGTCTGTTCTTCAGACTGACACATGCGACATTTTAATTCAAAATTAGTTTATTACATAACAATTAAATAAAAATGAACTTACCAAAAATTCATTCAATCACCAAGAAGATTTTCGTCGCCCTGTTAGGCGCTTTCTTGCTAATCTTCTTGCTGTTCCATGCTTGCGCCAACCTTTGTGTCTTGCGCAACGACGATGGCGCATGGTACAGCGCTTTTTGCCATTTCATGGGTACCAACTATGTTGTCAAGGTTTTCGAGGTTGTACTTCTCCTCGCTCTCCTGGCTCATATCGTTATTACCATTTGGCTGTGGATAACCAACAAGGCTGCTCGTCCTGTCGGATACCATCAGCCAAGCAGAACCAAGACCCACACAGGTTCTAAACTGCAAGTTTGGACGGGTATCCTTATTCTCGCTTTTCTCGTTGTTCATTTCTGCGACTTCTATTTTGCCAAGATTGGTCTTGTAGAAGGCAAGTATATGCTGCAAGGCAAAGATCTTGTAGAGCAACTCCAGAATATGGATGAAGAAAAACAAAACGAGCTTTCTGCCTCTTTCCAGCTTGCTCAACAGTCTGCACAGTATGGCATAGCTCCTGATACTATTGTAACGATGTCGCTTCAAGGCATCGAAGAGCAGATGAGCTCTTTAGACCAGTCCGATTCCAACTATGCTCAGACTATGGAACAACTTCAGATGCAGCATGAGCAGATTGCTTCTATGCAGCAGTCGGCAGCTTTCGCTCAGATATTAGTGCCTTTTATTCAAGCGCAAGGCAATCCTGACATCAAACTTCCTGTCAATGCTGAACAAATTGACGCCTTGTATGCTATTTTCCCAGATATTGATGTCGAGCCAGATTTCTACAATATGGTTCGTGCCAAGTTCGCTTTCTGGCCTATGAGCATTCTTTATCTTGCTTTTTTTGTTATCCTCTGGTTCCACATGCGTCATGCTTTTGCCGCTTTGTTCCAAACATTGGGTCTCAACAATTATAAGTACAACAAGGCTATCGAAGTCTGTGCCGTAGCTTATGCTTGGATTGTATGCCTTGCTTTTGCTGCTGTTCCTATTGTCATTTTGCTTACTCTCTAATGTTTTGTTGGGATTAAATCTTTAATACCAAAATTGTAATTCTATGAAATTAGATTCCAAGATACCTGAAGGTCCTTTGTCTGAAAAATGGACCAATTATAAAGCCAGTCAGAAACTGGTCAACCCTGCCAACAAGCGTAAACTCAAGATTATCGTTGTCGGTACGGGTCTCGCCGGTGCCTCTGCAGCTGCCTCACTTGGCGCTCTTGGCTTCAATGTCGACATTTTCTGCATACAAGATTCACCTCGTCGTGCTCACTCTATTGCCGCACAGGGTGGTATCAATGCTGCTAAAAACTATCAGAACGATGGCGATAGCATTGGACGTCTGTTCTACGACACTATCAAAGGCGGCGACTATCGTGCTCGCGAAGCCAACGTCTATCGTCTTGCCGAGGTTAGCGGCTCTATCATCGACCAGTGCGTAGCGCAGGGTGTGCCTTTCGCCCGCGACTACGGTGGACTTCTCGACAACCGTTCTTTTGGTGGCGTGCAGGTCAGCCGTACATTCTATGCTCGCGGTCAAACGGGTCAGCAGCTTCTCCTTGGCGCTTATGGCGCTCTCAGCCGCGAGATAGCTCGTGGCTCTGTCAAGTTACATGAACGTTGCGAGATGATGGATCTCGTCGTTGTTGATGGCCGTGCGCGCGGTATCATTGTCCGCAACCTTGTCAATGGCGAGATACAGCGCTATGCCGCTCACGCTGTCATTGTGGCTTCTGGCGGATATGGCAATATCTATTACCTCTCTACCAATGCCATGAATAGCAACAGTAGCGCCGCTTGGGCTTGCCACAAACGTGGTGCCGCTTTTGCTAATCCGTGCTATGTTCAGATCCATCCAACATGTATTCCCGTACATGGCGACTACCAGTCCAAGCTTACGCTTATGAGCGAGAGTCTCCGCAATGATGGTCGTATATGGGTGCCAAAGAAAAAAGAAGATGCCGAAGCTATCCGTCAAGGTCAGCTTAAGCCTACCGACATTGCTGAAGAGGATCGTGATTACTACCTCGAACGTCGTTATCCTGCCTTTGGCAACCTCGTGCCACGCGACGTCGCTTCTCGCGCCGCTAAAGAGCGTTGCGATGCAGGCTATGGCGTAGGTACTGGCCTCGCTGTATATCTCGATTTCGCCGATGCTATCAAGCGTCTCGGCCGCGATGTCGTCGCTCAGCGTTATGGCAACCTCTTCCAGATGTATCAAAAGATTACCGACCAGAATCCTTACGAGACACCTATGATGATCTATCCGGCTATCCACTACACCATGGGTGGCTTGTGGGTCGACTATGAGTTGCAGACTACTATTCCTGGTCTTTTTGCAGCTGGCGAAGCCAACTTCTCCGATCATGGTGCCAACCGTCTGGGCGCTTCTGCTCTTATGCAGGGTCTTGCCGATGGCTATTTCGTGCTTCCTTACACTGTTCAGAATTATCTTGCCGACCAAATCTATGTTGGCCAGATTAGCGATCAGACTCCAGAGTTCGACAAGGCAGAAGCCGAAGTCCGTGAACGTATCAACAATCTCTTTACTATCAATCCAGACAACAAGCCTGTCGAAGGTAAAGAGCAGCAGTCTCACACTGTCGACCATTACCACAAAACTTTGGGCAAGATTATGTGGGAGTATGTTGGTATGGCTCGCAATACCGAAAGTCTCGCTACGGCCAAGAAACTTGTTGCTGAACTCGAAGAAGAATTCTGGAAATATGTTACCATTCCAGGTTCCAACAACGAGTTTAACCCCGAACTCGAAAAAGCATATCGTCTTGCCGACTACTTCGAACTCGCTCGCCTTATCATAGCCGATGCTGGTCATCGTGAGGAATCTTGCGGTGGTCATTTCCGCACAGAACATCAAACCGAAGATGGCGAAACCTTGCGCGACGACGAAAAGTTCATGTATGTCGCCGGTTGGTTCTATCAAGGACACGATGTGCCGGAAATCCTCGAAAAGGAAGAGCTTAAGTACGAGCATATCAAGATTGCAAAACGTAACTACAAGTAGTCTTTTCGATGACTTTGGTGTCAGCCATTACTCCTTATGGCAATGGCTGCACCTTTTATACAATCTTTAAATAATATTGCAATATGAATTTCACTTTACATATCTGGCGTCAAGAAAATGCTCGTGCCAAAGGTCATTTTGAGACTTATAAAGTAACGGGAATCTCTGCCGAGTGTTCTTTCCTCGAAATGCTCGACATCTTGAACGAGCAACTCAACAACGACCACATTGCACACCCAGTCTGTTTCGACAATGATTGCCGCGAAGGTATCTGCGGTATGTGTGGTCTGTATATCAACGGCCGTCCTCATGGCAACGACGATGGCGTTACCACTTGTCAGTTGCACATGCGCAAATTCAACGATGGCGACGAAATTTGGATTGAGCCATGGCGTGCCAAACCTTTCCCTGTCATTCGCGACCTTGTTGTCGACCGTACTGCTTTCGACAAAATCATACAGGCTGGCGGCTACATTAGCACCACTACTGGCGGTGTGCCAGACGCTAACAGCATCTTGATACCTAAGCACAAGGCCGACATGGCAATGGACGCCGCCGAGTGTATCGGTTGCGGCGCCTGTGTGGCGGCTTGCAAAAATGCCAGCGCTATGCTTTTCGTCAGTGCCAAGGTCAGCCACTTTGCTCTTCTTCCTCAGGGCGCTCCAGAGGCTGCCGACCGTGTACAGAAAATGGTCTGCAAGATGGACGAACTCGGTTTTGGCGGCTGCACCAACACCTACGCTTGCGAGGCAGAGTGTCCTAAGCAAATCAAACGTCAAAACATCGCTCGTCTCAACCGTGAGTGGATATGCTCATCTTTGGGTCGCGACCGCAAGAACTAATCACTTGCTTTGATACTTCAAAAGGAGGTCTCCGAAAGGAAACCTCCTTTTTTGCTTGTCTATTGTATGGTGTAGTAGACGTTGGTCTTATAATATCTTTTGCGTATCCGCCATTCGTATATAAGCCATATTGCAAAAAATGTATTTGTCAATATGTTGTATATCCAGTGCCATGGGTTGGGCAATGTAAAAAACAGTTGAGCTATTGACAGTATAATGTCAATGGTAAACAATATGTTCCATATCTTTTCCCTGTCGCCATAGTCAAGGTGGGTAACAACGCCAGTCTTTACGCTTACAATAGTTGTTGTAGAAATAAGAGGTACCGTGCTTTGAATAGTCAAAGCATAATTGCCCGACGATATCTCTATATTTGTCGTTCCGTTTTGCATAACGCCTACAAATCTATTGTTTATATATAGCTTCCTTGGCAGTCTGCTCATCATTTTGCCCATAGTGCATGATATAACAAGTAGCGACATCTCTGTTTCAAATTTTTTGCAAAAGTAATAAAAACATTTCATTTGACTTTTTTTTGTTTTATTCTCTTCAAAAAGAGTATTTTTGCAAAATGAAATACAACAACTATCACTCCAAGGTTATTTTAATTACAGGTGCTTCGTCAGGAATAGGCGAAGCGTCGGTCAAGCGGCTTCTTGACAAGGGTTGCAAAGTTTATGCCACCGCTCGCAATGCAGACAGTCTCACGGCACTCCAACAAGTCGGTGCAGTTCCAGTGTCTATGGACGTCTGCGACGAAGAGTCAATGACTGCTGGTGTTCAATCTATTATAGACAAGGAAGGGCGTATCGATGTGCTTGTCAACAATGCAGGATATGGCTTCTTTGGCCCTATAGAGACTGTCCCTATTGATGATGCACGTCGTCAGGTTGAGGTCAATGTGTTTGGTCTTGCAAGGCTTATCCAGCTTGTTCTTCCTTATATGCGTCAGCAAGGATGTGGACGTATAATAAATGTCGCTTCCATGGCAGGTCATTTTTGCGAGCCGCGAGGAGGCTGGTACCATGCAACCAAATATGCTGTCGTTGCACTTAGCGACTGCCTTCGCATGGAGACGCGCTCTTTTGGCATCAAGGTGTCGCTCATAGAGCCAGGTGCTATTCGCAGTAAATGGAGCGACAAGGCAATGCAAAACATGGAGAGCGTCACGCAAGGTACGGTCTACGAACATGGTGCCAGTCGTCAGGCAAAGCTATTTCGCCTGTGCTACGCCAAATATGCCTCCACTCCAGATGTCATTGCGCGTTGTATAACTCATGCCGCCACGTCTCGACATCCACGTATCCGTTATCGCAAAGGCTTTGGTTCAACGTTCTTTATCCTGCTCAACCGTATTATGCCACAGCGATGGTTCGATGCACTGATGTATCGTGTGTTTGGTTAAAACCTGCTAAACTGGTTTATCTGTGGTTTTGCAGGTAGAAGGCGAAGTACATGGCTGAAATCGCAAGACGAAGATATATTGTCGATTGTTATTGGAATTATAATAGAACGATAGAGTACGTTGTATGAAAACGTTACCTAATGCAATCAAACTTTATTGTTGTCCGGAATGTGGAGCCATCATGGCAGGACATGGCTCTATGAGTCTTGCTTGTTGTGGCAAGCAAATGGATGTTTTATCAATCGTAGAAGCATCTTGTGGTGACAGTCCGTCGGTGCAAGAGGTAGACGGAGGCCATTATCTTACATTCAACAATCCTATGACCAAAGACTTCTACATTGCCGCCATCGTCGTCGAGTATTACGATCATTACGATGTGTATCGTCTGTTTCCAGAGCAGGAAGCTTCAATCCACCTCAACAAAACGCGCGGTGCAAAACTGCATGTCGTCTACCGTCAGCAAGACAACGTATGGCAGAGTGTGTTTAGATTCTGAAAATGAATATGTTTGCCATTGTTTATGTGAGTTGTCGTTTTTTATGTAAACAACAACAAGCCAAGCTTTATTATTGCCTGTTGAAAAATAAATTTGCACAACTCAAAAAAAACAATTAATTTTGTTTCTGTTAAAATGATAATAAAAAGTGTATAACTTATTGAAATATAGTGTTTTAGGGGGGGGGTGATGTAACTCCGTTATTATCAATGCTATATAAAGGCTAACAGCAAATCATTAATGGTTTGTCGTTAGCCTTTTTTTTTGTATGGTAAACTTAAAAGAATTAATAAATATATTAAAATATGAATGTAAAAGAACAAATTGATCGAATTATTCGTAAACGACGAGAGGAACGTTTGCCGAAAATAGCACAACAACTTGAGTTTCTCCGTATGGTAAAGGAAAAGGTAGCACGTTTTGATGACCAATTGGGGGGTATTCACAATCAGATAGGTTGTCTTGGTTTTGAATTGGAAAAAGATTCTGATTTTCAAGCTCGTTTGATGGCTGTATCTACAAATGAAGTAAAGCGGTTGTTGGATGTTCAAGTAAGAAAACTTGAAATATTGCAAAAAAGATTTTCTCGTGATGCTGTTCAAATTGCATTTATTGGTTTTGAACGTCAAGGAAAGAGTTGTTTTCTTCAGTCTATATCGGGGTTAGATAATAAAGTGATTCCTGCATATAGTGGAACAAGCTGTACAGGAGCAGTATCTGTTATTCATAATGAGAATAAAGATCTTGAAGTTCATGTTGAGTTTTATAATATGGCTGAATTTTTAGGTATTGTACAAGAAAAAATAAATAAGTTTTTTTCAAAGAATACCTACGTTGTTAGATCGTTACAAGATCTTTCAGAATTAGATTTGTCAAACTATGATACAACAGATGTGTCAATCGCTACTGAATTTGGAAAATTTAAGGAAGCATATATTGAACACATGGCGGATTATGTTGATTTAATAGGTAGGGATAAGAGTATTTTTACTGATAAAAATCAAATTATTCAACATGTTTCTCAGTATGAGGAATTTGATTCTGTTCCAGAAGATGATAATCAGTGTTTGTATGAAAAGAAATGTAGAAAAGATTATAATGGAAATGAGGTCGTCGTTTGGTCAAAAAAATATTATAAATATATAGCTGTTAAATCGGTTGATATTTATACGAGGTTTCAAGATGATAGAGTGTCGGATGCAAAGTTGGTGCTTGTAGATACTATAGGCATGGGAGATGCAACTAATGCGGTAAAGATTGAAGAAGAAATGTTTCGTGTTCTTAGGGAAGATTGTGACGCGGCTGTAAATGTGTTTAAACCTCAGGCAAATGGTGATTCTTTTAATACACATCAAAATGACATTCTGAAGAAAATTGGAAAAGAGCTTGAAGGACGTGAACCATATAAGTGGATATATTATGTGTTGAACAGAGTGGATCGTGGGGTTGGACTGAATGGGAATGCTGTTCAGGGAGTGAAAGATCAGATAGAAAAGAGTTTTAGTAATTTGTCTAATAAACCTGTAGCAAAGGTGTTGGATATAAATGCGATAGATGCTGATGAGGTGGGTGAAAAATTGTTGACCTCATTGTTGGATCTTGTTGAGAATAATTTGGATGATATTGATTCTAATTTGATGAAAGATGCAAATAAAACAGCAGAAGACTTATATCGTTCATTTTCTCAATTTGTTGAAAGTGCATCAAAGGTTATGTCTGGATCAAAGTTCACAAATACCAATGAAGAAAAACTATTTAAGAATAAAATTGAAGAGCTTTGTTATCCAAGAGCTTTGTTTGATCTAAAAAAAGAGTATGAACAGAAAAAGGATGTTCCGTGTAAAGATATACAAGAAGGATTGAATAAATTGATTGACGGATTATTGGATAAAATGTCGAGCGTCGAAGAAATTGATAAAAAGGTACAAAGGGCGGACAGTTGTAAGACAAATGATATATTCAAACATTTTATTGAACAATATAGAGGTGTTGTAATTGATGCTTTTAAGGGGCTTAATAATGATGTTGTGATTTCGCTTCAAGAAGATGTAAAAAAGAAGCTCATAAAAGTGCTGTTTGAAGAAGCAAAATTGGGAAATATTATTTTGCAGGGCGTTTCAACAGATAAAGGAGCAACGCAAGAATGGTTAAAATGTCTGTTGTCGGAGTGTATAGATGTGCAGTCGTATCCAAAGTTGCATTCCGTTCTTTCATCAATTGCTGATTTTAGATTAGGAATTGAAGGTTTGCTCGAATACAATGTTGTTAAATGTCTTGACCCAATAGATAGTGATAAAGAGGGTTTTGAGCGTATGGATAATTCAAAATTCCCAATTGACGAACAAGCGCAAGAGATATGGGAAACATTGATTCATCGTGCTTCGCCTGTAAATGATGCTTTTCGACGTTGGGTTGATAGCTTTTCGTTGATTCCAAGTCACTCCTTTTTTGCAATAGTAAAACAAATTCGTTTTCAAATGGTAGATGGTGATGAAAAAATGAAGGAAGAGATAGAAGATTTTTATAGAAATAATCGTTTGCAGATATGGCGTGATGATTTTGCAAATCTTGCTGAACATAATAGTTTTTTAGGTTCATGGAATTCTGTGTGTAGGGATTTGACAGAAATTTGCGTTAAAAGTCGTTTTTTTGTTGAGTTTAATAGTTAGTTAACAATAGCATATATCAGTTTAGATTAACTTAAAAATAAAGTAAAATGAGTGTTTTTTATACAAAAGAAAATGAAAATAGTTCATTAAATGTTTTGATGATGGGAGGGCGTAGATGTGGCAAGACTTCTGCGTTAGCGAGTATGTTTGATCAAATAAAAAATGGCGATGTAAAACGTTACTTTGAGATTACGGATGAAACAATTCGTGAGAAAAAAAATGGTGAAGTACAAGATTCTTTGAAAGGTAAAATATTAGAATTAAAAAATTTTTTAAGACAGAAATCAAATAAAACTTTTTTGGTCGATTCTAATCCGACAAATTCATATTGGGATTATAAGTTAAAACTGCAAATTCCTGGAACACAGAAAAAAATGTTTTTAAATTTTCGTGATGCAAATGGAGAATTTTTTGTGAGAGGTGGAGCACATCAGAAAGATATTACAGAATATATAAAGACTTGCGATGTATTTGTTGTAGCTGTTGATACACCTTATTTGATGGGACCAATTGAAAATGAGAATATTTGTCCGGAATGTATTAATGAATGTGTTAATCGGACAGATGATATAAGGGAATTCCTAACTAATATTGATACAAAGGATGGTGCTGATGCAAAGATGGTTGTTTTTGTTCCATTGAAATGTGAAAAGTGGTGTGTTGAAAATAAATTGGATAGTGTGGTTTCTCGTGTAAAAGAAGTATATAAGGATTCTATAGATAATATGCTTGCAAGAAATATGGTTTCTATTGCAATTGTCCCAATACAAACAGTTGGTAGTATTGTGTTTTCGGAATTTAAAGAAGCGTATTGTTTGAAATTTGCCAATGGCGAGACAAAACGTTGTTGTAAATTAGCTGATAATTTGATTCGTTTAGAAGATGGTACGCTTGAAAATATACAACAGGTGGATGATAAGTTAAAGCTAAATAAAGATATTGAAGCAAAAGTTGATGATGCAGACATATATAGACCTTACGAATGGTTTGTGATAAATCACAAGGATACTTTGAAAAAAGAAGATGAGAGGTATGCTCCGCAAAATTGTGATCAATTGCCTATTCATATTTTACGATTTATGTTGAAAAAATTTCAGAATGCAGAACAATCTTCTAAATCTAAAAATTGGTTTATGGTGCTGTTAGAAAGAATTCGTATTATTTTTGGAGATATTTCGATAGATGAATTAGAGAAGACTCTTGAAGAGATGAGAAAACAAGGCGATATAAAAGAAGAAAGAGGTAGTATTGAGTACATTAGAGATTGTTTTAAAAGATAAACGTACTTATGTTAAGATATTTTTCGTATTATTCAATTGGAGGATACAAGGATTTTTATCTTGGCTGTTTAAAGGATGAAATTGATGTAGTATATTATGTTTCTAAAGAGCAGCAAGAGAATATTTCGTGTTTGCATTTGATGAAAATTATATCTGCAACTGATTCGTGTTATTTGCCTGATGCTGGAAGGATTTTATTCTCTCATGCAGGATATAAGGTCATTTGTGAGCATCTCGAGGAGGATTGTTATGCTCTTGCTATTAGAGATATTGTTAATAATGATGGTGGTCCAAAAACAGGAAGTACTCCATTTGATTTCCTTTTTCTGTGTGATAAAGATGATCTTAAAGTGTTAGATGGAATTGCAGCTTATGTTGTGAATAATTTTATGAGTTTTACCAACTATATTGCAAGTTTGTTTTTTTACGATTCTGATATTAATGGCTATGGTTTTAGATTGAGAGATTTAAATGATAAGATAAAAAAAGAAGTGGTGGATAAAAATTGTTCGTCACAAATTGAATTGAAAGATTGGCAAAAGTTTCAGGTGTCATCTTCTTTTTGTCAAGTCTCTTTACTTATAATGCCGATTGGTCTTGATGAAGAAAAGGCTAGAATTGAACAAAAATTATTTGACAAAGAGATAAAATTATTGCTATCTTGTGAAGAAAGAGACCATGAGATTGTCTTAAAGAAAGTTGAAAAAAAAATGTCCAAGAAACAGGTAAAAATACTTGTATGGATAATTGTAATAGTGGTAATAGTCGTTGGTGTTTTAATTGGCGTTTGCGCAACAAGTCCAACCGCAAAAGTGTCAAAAACGGTTGTTTCATTAAAGGTAGGTTCTATTAATTCACAAATTTGAGTGGAATCCGTTCCGTCAAACACGATCTTTCGGAATCAGTCGCTCATCAGAGGACTTCGACTGTCGATAGCGTTCGTTTATCCACTCATTAACATGTTGTTTTTGACGATTTGACACAAATGGGCACAGTTATCCCTTGCAGGTGATAAACTGTGGATGAAAGTTAACGATCTGTACATATCTGAATATGTTATAGACGAGATTGGTCAGAGCATTGGCTGCTTTAGCTCGCACCATTCCGATGCTGCGGATAAGCGAGCCGTCCATTGCTCCCTCAATGAAGCCGAAGATGTGCTCAATGCGGCATCTGTCCTTGGACTTGATGCGGTTGTTCCGCTTCTGCTCGTCGGTTAGAGGATTGTTGCGATGCCCTTTCTCGCAGATGATGGGATTCATTCCTTTCTTTCTGACGATGTCTTCTTTGGACTCATAACCAGCATCAAGAAAGAGGTCTTGTCCTTTATCCTTCTCCTCGATGAGAGGCTCAATGACATTTGAGTCGTGTACGCTTGCATCCGTGGTATGGTATTTCTCTATGAGTTTAGTCTTCTTGTCTGCCTTGACATGATTCTTGTAACCATAGTGATTTTCACCGCGTTTCTTTGTCCATCGGGCATCAACGTCCTTGTGCGACTTCTTGGACAGTTTGTGTTTCTTCTCCTTTGGAGAGTCGCCATCCTCGGGATTCCACAAGTCTTTGCCGTTCCCGGCTTTGATCTGCTTGTTCTCCTCCTTAGTGTTTCTCTGCTTTGGGGCTTCAACAAAAGTGGCATCGATGATTTTGCCCTCGTTGAATGAAAGCCCCTTGTTGTCAAGGAAGGTGCGGAACTCATCAAACAGGCGGTCGAAGGTGCCGTCATCAGCAAGCTTATTTTTGCATGCCCAAACAGTCTTCTCGTCAGGAACCTCTGCCACTGTATGAATGCCAAGGAACTGGCGGAAGCTGGTACGGTCTATAATCTGATACTGTATCTGGTGGTCGCCCAAACCATAGTAACGCTGAAGGAATATGACCTTGAACATAAGAACAACATCAATCTGCGGACGTCCTGCCGGAGTCTTGCAGTCCTTCTTGACCAGCACTTCTTCAAGTGCGGGACGGAACATCTCAAAGTCGACCAAGGCGGCGAGTTGCTCAAGGGGATTACCCATCTGGGAGAGAGCTTCAATCGTGAAC